>CALDDL010000199.1 GCA_937936675.1 uncultured bacterium | reverse complement strand
AAGATCAGAAAAGAATGGCTAAGGCAGGGTTAATTTCTAAACCTTACCAAATGAATTTTCGACTTCAATATAAGCATTATTTGAAATTATAGTTAGAGATTTCACTTGGTCTAAGTCTGTTATTTCGAATAATGATGGAAGCCCTGTCCCCCTCTCTTCCTGTCCTGTTCTAGATCTATATTGTCCATATAGTGCACTAATCAATAACTCTACATCAGTTTTTAGAACTCTTTCAAAAATCCTTTTTTTTATTGTAGTCGGAATACCTAGCCCATTGTCTAATATTGTCAAATGAATGCAATCATTATTTTTGTCTGGAACTGCAATTAACCACCACAAATTCCATTTTTTTTCTTTTTTATAGGCGTGATTTTTAACATTTGTTAAACCTTCCATTAATGGATTGTAGATCCTAGCCTTATTTTCGGGTAGTAAAATAATTTTTTCATCTATAAATTTTAAAACACCTTCTACTATTTTACCATCAACCTTGTTCCCTCGCTCAATCGGGAATATCTCTGAATTAGCTATTGATTTAACATCTGTTTTCACATATTCTGTGAACTTGGATTTCAACAATAATTCTTTACATTCATTATTCTTAGGAAAAGTTCCAAGTATATTTGTGAATTTCTTCTCCTTATTATAATATACTCTAGATAACAAATATAATATTGCATCTTCAGTTAATTTTACAACGTTATCCATTCTCAGAATTATCTTTGGTTTCTTTCTTAGTTTTTTGTCCATTCTAGTAAAGAATTCAAGTGTTTCATCTGTATTTTGTTGGATACTAAATATTGTAGGAGCGTATAATGAATCTTTTTCCCAGTTTAAATCGTTTTTTTTACTATATGATGAAGTACCTTTATTGATTTTATTCTGATAAGGAAAATTACTACGTTTTCTTAATGCACGTTTTCTGGATTTTTCATTTTTATAAATAGGTCTTTTCTTTTTCTTTTTCTTCATTTGTAAATAAAAGTTTAAAATATTATCTACTAAAGTCGATATTATTTTTGTTATCTACAAATAAATTTAATTACCCATTTATAAGGACTCTTAATTTACTTACTTTTGCTTTCAAATGCTTCTTTCCTTTTCCTCAACATCCCTAAATCATACATTGTCTTGTCATAAGCTCCTTTCATCTGTTCTACTATCCTTTCATATTCTTGAATCTTTTCGGCAAATAATTTCGTTTCATTTTCCTTTTCACTTATTAGCTCATTCAAGAATTTTACAAGAGTCGTATCACTAGAATTTATTTTCCTCTCTTCTTGAGCATAAACTCCTCTACTGCAAATTATTAAAACAACTAAAACTAAGCATGTCTTCCTAACGTACATTTAAAAACCTCCTTTAATTATTCGTGACTTAATAAAATTTCTGCTTACTATGGGATATATAACAATCTATAGCCTCCTACTAGCAAGTAACTCACATTATACGTTACGCTTCCTCCTGACGTTGTTGCAACGTAGAGCCCAGAGTTACCTCCTGAAGAAGCGAATCCCGTAATCTTACTAAAGGCTAAACTGCTTATCCAACTTGGATTTGAATAACTACTCCCTGTATCCACCTTATTTGCCAAAAGATCAATTATTCTTCCCGATAATCCATCTAAATATCCAAACTCTGTATTGCTCACACTCCCATTGCCAATCTTCGTAGCATCTATACCAGAAGGAATTGAAGTTAAATAACCCCTATTATTAACCCAGTTTCTTGTCGCCACATCCGCACCGGCAACAGTTAAGACAGGCTCATAATTATCTACCGCTTTGTGCGCTCCGACAGTTATATCCAGCGAACTATATGTATCTACAAATTTTAAAGAATTTGATGAAAGAACAGTTTTAAGATAATCTCCACTAGAATAAGTATTCCTAGCTACGAATGACGTACTATAGAAATTATTCCCTTTCACATCACTCGATATCTCTAATACACTTGTCGATAAAGTAGAATAAGCATTAGCATAAAGTGAACTCACTAATGAACCATCAGTTTTATAGAATCTTATATTATCACCTCCGTCAATTACTACCCTTTGCCCTAATTCCGAAGTCTGAATCGTGAAACCCGTTAATGTACCGGCAATCACCTGATCCGCATATAACGTTCCTGTATATAATCCGCTTGCTCCAATATATGTTCCGTTTAACCCTTTTTTCACCCACGCTGTCCCTCCGAATCGATACCAGCAACCCTTTATCATTCCACCTGTAGATTCCCCGGTCCAATAAAGCCAATCTCCGGCTCGTGGGTCTGGTGGTAACGCATCCCCCTCATAATAAGTAACAGAACTCGATAACACCGATGCTGCCACACTTGGCGATTTTGTTAATAGAAAATAAGCTGAATCATAAGAAACTCCCTCCTTCCAACGTAGATAATACAACGTAGAATCATTATTCCATCTTATCTCGCCTGCTCCGTTTCCTCCTATCTTCCAATACTTTCTTACAGTTCCATCTGCATCAATCCACCTTTGAGACTGCGCCCCCAACTCACTTATAAGCAGTATAAATAAAATCACTAATACTTTTTTCATTATAACCTCGTTCTTAATTCTAAAATTATGTCAGCATCCCCATTCGTACATATCCCTGATTTTGTAAAACTCGCTGTAATAGAGCTTTGAATTCCATAATTCTTATATACCAGCACCTCAATCACTGTATCATCAACATTTTGTTCAATTATCCTTTCACTTGGAATAAGAACTCCTTCGCTGTCATTTATCCCGAATGACACCAAATTATTGAACGCTGCATTAATCTTTATTATTATCTTCTTCAACTCGAACCCTGCCGGTATTACATACATACTTGCACCACCGCTATTAATATCTTCCGGCTTTAGTTCTGTATTGTATGAATATTCTCTCATATATCCACCCGGTAATACATTCATAAATGGCTTAGGCGGTGTATCTACATCTATCGGCTCCATAATATTAACTTTCTCCGAGATCCTCAGCAACTTTAATTCCGTTCTGTTCTTATCTATCTTTTTTTTCATTCTTAATATCTGATAACCCTCTCCCTCGATCACTACATCCTTAGTATAATCATAATTAATCCCCGTAACCTCTAATTCATCTACCCTACCCATTACTATACTATTACTTCCGTCATATACCACTCGATTCCTGTTCCGCATATTATAATAATACGCTACAATCGTTTTCACTAAATCATAACTACCCGTCAAAAATGGACACTTCGCTTTATTACAAAAATATCGTACCCCATTATTTACCATCTCTAAATCACCGCCTTGTAGCCGAGAACCGGCATCATATCCATAAACTATTGATTCATCTTCAATTATAGATTTCCCTCTTAATTCGCTATTCTCCGGCAATACAAACGTATTCTCAAGTGTAAATCTATATGCATTTTTTGAACTTGTATTCCTCTCCAAATATCGTGAGGTAATTCTTACTGCCTCAGTATCCCCGTAAGGATGAGTAACCTTATGACTTAATATCCTCCCTATCGCTTGAACCCCTAATTCATTAAAAGAATATAAATCTCTTACAAAGGCTTTCCCGCTATGCAGCATCCCACACATGAAGCCCAAACTAAACGATAATTTCTTTAATAAATCATATAGCGTTTCAATTTGCATTAAATTATCTATTGAAAAAAATAATGCACTCAGATAATTCGCACTAAACTCTAGTTCATCTAATTTTTTTATTACTGCCGGTGGATGTAAAGCTCCTTGATTACTGCTCCCAAATTCCCAGCTATGCTTCCATTCAAATGAACATGAATTATTTATCCTCCTAAAAATCCTGTGAACCAACTCCTTTACACCTATCGGCACCGCAGTATATATATCATTCACTACCGAATAACTTATCCCCAATGGATTTTCCCCTTGAAGCCTCGATCCATTTTCTACTTCCTTGTATAAGTAAATCCCTTTGAGTATATCCGTTCTTGGCAATGCAGTAAAATCAAATATCTTATTCTTTTTATCATACCGGATATCCTCTGTATTTATCTCCCCCATATATTCCGTCTGATACGTCCCCGTACCGTAATACTTTATCTCCAATATCACTTCTGCATTCCTCAAAATCCTTGTCGAATTTGAAGAAGAGAAAAATATATTATAAAACTCCCCTAATTCATCAACTATCTTTATACTATATTCACCAGCTACAAGTAAATTTTCATTTACTTCTCTCCCTACTTCTATCTCACCGTGGCTTATTATTCTTAATCCATAATCTTTAGAGAACCTATTTACATCAGTTCCCGTATCATTAACCGTAAATTCTATCCTTAGCCTTACTTCATTATCTCCGGATACCTTCTCCCCAATTTCCGGTGTAAGTCCAAATTTGTAAATTAGCTTATACATTACCTGTATTGGTTCTCTAGTTTATTCATTCTTTTTATCAAAGCATGAAGTGAACTCCCATTCCCTGTTAATTCTCCCGATACTCTTATATCCACTGTTTGCGGAACGGTGCGAAGCGAATTTAATTTATTTAGTGGTGTAATTAATTCAGCTCCTCTTTCTCCTATCGTATAACTTCGCTTTGATTTCAACCCCATTCCAACTACCGGTTCAGTTATTACCCCACCTTCTGCAAACCCTAAAGATTTTTTAAATCCACCTAAAAATCCGCCACCTCCCGGAATTAACATCCCGAATAATCCGCTTACTAACCCCCTTATTCCCATTTGTATAATCATCATACCTATATTTCTTGTTAAATCTTTGAACACCTCATTCGCTTTTCTCCCTTGAATAATCATTCCAATCAAAACACCTGAAATCATATCTCCTGCAGTCTCAAATACCGTGTACAAGGTTCTCCCCAATTCAGCCTGTCTTTTCTCATACTCCTCTGTCTGTCTGATACCATTGAGCAGCGGGTCCATGCTATCTTGGATATGTTGTGCTCTTCTTTCATCTTCAATCTCTATCGTTCTCTTTAGTCTTAATTCCTTCTCTAGCTCCTCGTTCAATGCCTTATTATTACTTTCTTCTATATGTTTCTTCCTCTCAGAATTGAACCCATCGCTCTGTTTATCTTCCTCTTCCTTTACTTTCTCTTTTGTTAATATTACTTTTTTGTCTTTATCGAGGATATCCTTCTTTTTTGAGAGCAATTCTAATTCTTGAATCATTCCTCCCAGCCTCTTTCGCTCACTTTCGCTCCCGGCTGCTTCATATTCTTTTCTCAGTATCTTAATTGCCTCACTGATTTTGTTCAATGAAGAAACATCCCATCTCCCCGACATAATCGTTAATAGCTGACTACTTGTAATTGCCGATACATTACCTAAGGCAATTAATTGATTTTTTAGCTCTTTAATTTTTTCTATATTCCGATCTGTTGCCGCTTGATCCTTACTCCCTATCTTGCTTCCTGTATCTAGGTCAAATTCATCGTTTTTTAATCTCCGCGTATATCTGTTTACTTCCAGACTTTTATTCTCTGCCTCAAGAACCTTTATTTGTGCTTCTATTTTTCTCCTTTCGTATTCCATCTGAACAACTGCCAGATTCTCATATTCCTTCGCCAAACTCTTTATCTCGTCTTTTTGCTCCTTCGCTTTTTCAGTTGCATTTTCAAATAAACCCGGTAATAATTGCATTACCAACATCAAGGCATTTATCCCTAATATTAAACCCCCTCCTCCCTTCAAGCTCGTTATTAATTGCTGTGTGAATGTCGTCCCTAAACTCTTTGCTTCTTTTGATGCCTCTTGAAAATACTGAACCATTATCGGAATATTATTAGAAATACCCATAATTCCGGCTCTGAAACTCATCGCCATTACACCCGCATCTCCTAATCCATATCCTAATTGACCTATCGCCATATTCATTGAAGTCAAACTTCCGCCGGTAGTCTTTGACATTGTATGGGTCTTTTCCATTGCACCGTAAATCTGTGTAAAACCCTTCACAACTGCTTTAGCTTCTGCATCGTTTTTTATCATTTCCTTAACCGACGTACCCGTAGCTTTCGCTTTATCAGCTATCTGCTGCATCGATCTCAATATCTCTGCTACATTAAATTTACCTACTATCTCATAAGGTTCTGATGCCATAACTCAATCCGCTAATATATTTGATATGTTTTCGTTTAAGATTTGTACTTTCTTTAGATAAAACCACTTATAGGCTAATTCCACTTCGAGTTGATCCACTTCCTTTTTCTTCCCTATCTCTCCTTCACAAAGAATAAATATGAGGTCTAAGCTCTGTTCAATGTCACTCTTAAAGAATTCATACTTTCTTTTGTATTCTGATTCGAGTGAATAACTTCTTTGTTCGAGTCTCTCATATTTGCTGATGACAGATTCCTGTAATCTGTCATTCCAGTAAAAAAATCCGTCAGAACCTCTATGATCTGCTCTGTCTTCATATCTGATAAATACTTTTCATTTACTTTAATCTTCCCTTCCTCAAATCGATAAAACCTGCTAAATAAATAATTACCGATTTTTGGTAACCTGTACCTTAATGGAATCCTCACGAGTACTATTGAAAAAATATTTCTCATTGTTGAACCGTCAAGTAATTTATACATCAAATTTATCCCCTCTTCTATATATCTTGAGGTCTCCAATTCCCCACCGGCTATTAAATTCTTTACAACTCCTAAATCTATTCCAATTTCGCTTAACCGATGCATTAGAAGTTCGTATTGTCTCAGCCTGACATTCAAAGTAAAATATCTTCTTCCAATCTTATATAATTTCATCTGCCTCATTCTCCTTTATAGTCCATTGTCCGATTTTTATTTGCCTCTCTATTACGAATAAATACATTTCAGCACCTTCCGAAATATCCGAATTGAGCATTACAGTTGCACACCCTTCATCTATTTCAAAATTACTCACATCACTTCGTGAAGTCAGAACCTTTTCTAAATTATTATCCCTCTCAATTCTAAAGGAATAATTCAATCCCTCTTTTATATCGCTACTCTTAAAAATAATCTCTTTCATCTCTTTCCTTTATTCATATTTATACAGAAACATTTACTGTTCCACCCTCTGTTCCATCTGCCGAGGTCCCGCCACCATCTAACGCTACAAATGAATAACTAAAATTCTTAATCGGCACTTTCCCCATTAAAGTAATCTTAGAATATCGCTCCGTATCGCTAATCTTGAATTCTGTTTTTGGAGTTAACACACCTGCCTGAAAAACAAACTTCTCATAGGTCGTTGCTCCCGTCATCTGCTTTACTACCACTTCTGCATAAGGTGAGAAATTTAATCTATCCACTATGCTCTGAATAGTTGCCTTCCGTCCCGTAGCTTCTATTTCTATCTTGATATATTTTACATCATTCCTGTTCCATATTGTCTTATCTGAATCTGTGCTGAGTTGCATCCTATAACTTATATACTCATCCTTAGCAAAGATATCCACCGTGGCAATCTTTAGCTCACTAAAATATGGATACCTTTTAAGCAGTAAATCAACCCCATTATTCGTAACCCCCCAAACAGCCTGTGTATTGTTATCTGCCGCATCAATTAAGCTCTTCATCTCAGGATATTCTAACGCAACCTCTGCCATTACTGAGAGACTTCTTTCCTCATTACTCATCAAATATTCAAAATCAATTCCTATATGCTTTTCCGAAGCTCCAAGAAATTGAAAACACCCACCATCAACTCCTGTGCTTTGAGGCACTGCTAATAATTCAGCATCTGCTCCTCCTTCATCACAATAGACATCAATAATATTTTTTAGCTTCAATAAATTTGGTTGATTGCTTTTTGCAGTAATCTTAGCGTTTAATTTATTCCTCGTTGGTCGCCCCCTATAATCCTCCTCTGTCTCATGGTCTGTGATCACTAATTCAGATGGATATTTCCCTCCTATCAGGACAATATTTGTGGGAGTAGTTAATAAACTCCCCTTTTTTGCAAATCCAATCCTGTTTATTCCTACTTTTGCGAAAACTCCCATTTCTTATTCTCCCCTTCTATTTGCTAATTTTTTATTTTTCCCATCCGGATTTGGAATCAACTCCATCTCTTTATGGTTTATTTCGTTTCCGGTTACTCTCTTTTTCTCTTCCTCAATTTTTATAACATTTATAATCTTCACAATCTTTCTAACATACTTTGGATCAGTGGCATACATATAACCATGGTCATTCTGAACGCTCATAATAAATGCAACAGGGTCTTTATACCTGAATGCCTTTGGAAACCTTTTTTTCAAAAGATTTGCATGGTGCTCGAAACACTCAAACGGGCTTGGATAAGTCTCAAACTTCGCTTTAATACCCACTTTCTTTTTGTGAATATATTCTGTCGTATTTAATATCTGAATTCCGAAATTTGCCGAAGAACTATCTTTTATCCCAAAGAAATTGTTTCCGGGGGCATGTTTACCCCACCCTGATTCGAGTGCAGCCTGCGCTAGAGTAACCAATGCCGGAACCCCATTCTCCTTCTCATTTCTCTCTGCATATTCCCTATAACTTTCATAAAACTTTTCAGGCGTCATTTATATTAAATCCTCTCTCTGTATCCTCTCACTCGGCACCCCAACTATGACCTCGTAATCCCATATCCCTGTCGAAGAATCATAGTCCACGAAATAATCTTCGAGAATGTATATTCTCCCCACCCTCACCTGATTCATCTCTGTTACATCCAATCCCTGAATTGTCTCTATTACCCTTTCAACAAATTCCAACGCTCCACTATTCCCAGTCAATGAAACCGTCTTAATTCTTATCGCTATATTTAAATCTCTCTCTTGATTCACAGCAAGATGATTAACCTCTTCTCTTTTGTAATTACTCCTTCTATAATGAACCAAGAGAACCCCTATTGGATGAGACATTCGATATTGGTCCGGATTATTCGGAAATGATTCAGTAGGTATCTCCGTAATCCTTGCCTTTAGTTTTTTTATCACAAATTCACTTGCTTCTCTATTGGTCATTAATAAATTATCCCCATTATTGTTGTCCCTATCATCAACAACGCCAAATAAAACCATTCATCTAAATAAAATGGTTCTGCAATATATTCCGGCATTGGTTTTATTAATTCTCTCGTCTCATAATAAACCATTTCAAACCATTTTGGTGCAATCTCAATTCCTCTATTTACTATTATTGAATCCCTCGAAATAAATACCGTGTCAATTATCGAATATTTAATATTCTCCTTTTCTCCTGCTGATTTAATTATAGTCTTCGCTCCAATTTTTGCCCTTAGAACTGTATCATCATTTATCACTTTCGCTCTTGCGATTGTATCTATTCGGGTGGTTATAGTCGAACTAGACTCGGGGGTACTGTTAAGACCGCTTCTTCCTACAACCCACCCAAAAATAAAACCTACGATCAGAAAGCATCCGAATATCAACCCAGACTTTACAGTTTCCGGAATCATCATTATCCTTTATTGCCACCACTTTGATTCCCGTCTTTAGCAAGAATTAGACCCAAAGAAACCAAGAAACCGGTAAAAGAAATTGCAACTTCATCCGGTATTTCTACTCCCGTTGACTTCGCTAACCAGATAAGTAATGTAGCCAAGCCTGTTGCCGTTGTCTTCCAATTCTTCACGACCAAATACCAAATTGTTTCTAATAATTTTGTCATTGTCTTCCCTCTTTAATGATTTATAATCTTACAATATGCAGTAATTTTATTTACGTCTGATTTGACATCTCTTATCAAATCCTTAACCTCTTCAAACCTGTCAAGATAATTCCTTTGTATCCCTTCCACTTTTGATTCTATCTTCTCAGTCTTTATTTCTAACTTCTCAAACCTCCGCTCCGTATCATTCATCCACTTCTTAATCATGAATGCGATAATTGATAAAGTAACAGTTAATACCGATAATAAAACCAATGATACTAGATACAGATTTCCACTCGGCTGATTTTCTATTCCCGTCATTGATAACTCTCTAAATTGAAATAATTATCCTCGATTGTTTTATTTGTTTTTATGAAGAAATCCTCGCCCGTATCCGTTTCTATCCCTATATCCACCTGCCCGTCCCTTATCTCCTTCAGTAACCTCATGCCGTCATCATACTCTTTCGTTACACTCATCGGAATATCATAACCTCTCCGATTCCAGCAATTATACTTTGTAAAAATTATCGAGATAGTTTTAATTATTTCCGGTATTGAAGTTAAAGGAACCGGATACCGGCTCCTTAATTGAGCATCTATTAGTGCATCTGACTTACTTATCATCTTCACCAATAACGGAGAAACTTCTTCCACTGTTTCCGCTGTTCCTGTATCATCCAATAATTCAACTACTGTCTTCAGAGGCATTAATTCGATTACTTCGCTCGGGATACAATAACTCACTTTTCCCCTCTTACACTAAACGTATTCTTACTGTCTGACTAGAACCTGTCGATTGTTCCAACGCAAATCCCATAATATGTTTGCTATCAACAGCCCCTTGTGCAACTGCTCTGCCCATCATATCACTTATTACTGGATCGCCTACTGCAAATGAGCCGCCTGTCGTTACAACTGCAATACCTGCTATTACTACCGGGGCTGCATCTCCTGCTGTTGTGTCTGCATTTACTACCCCAAGACCTTTCACATTCATTGGTGTGCCATCACCAGCAAAGTTTACAAATGTTCCTTTGTTGAGCGTAGCTGTTACTTTATGATTTACTATTATTCCCGGTTGTTCAGTTACCATTTCTTCCTCACTTTTATATTAACTTGTTTGATTTAATACTACTCTTATTATTTCTCCTGCTCCCATTGCACCGTCTAGTGCCTTTCCGATACATACATTATAAAATGGATCAGGTACTGCTCTCCCTAATGAATCCGGTCCGACCTTTTCACCCTTAAATATAGAATCACCAGCTTCCACCATTGCAATACCGTGAGTAATAATCGGCGCATAAGAATTCGGTTTTGTGTCTGCCTTACATACTCCCAATGGCGCCGAGCTTGAATGATTCCCATTAAAAGATACTATTCGGTGCTTCGTCAGTTGCACAAACGTCTTTATGCTTGTAATTAATATCGGTTGCTCTGTCAGCATTATTTTGTTTTACCTTTTACTTTTTTCTCCTCAGCTTCCTTTTGCTCCTTGAAAGTGCCTTCTTCCTCTCCCATAACCAATTCAAGGAATGGGAATGGTATCTTACTAGCCACCTCTTCTGCTAATAATATCTCCTCCCCTTCCTTGTAATACTTATCATTAATCATTAAGTCAGTATTTACTACTTTGTAAAGATTCATTCTTCCCTCCTTCATTATGTATTCGTATCATTAATCAAATATCCGGCTTCGCTTCCTACTACCTTTGGAACGAATATGTCAGTATTCCTGATTATAGAAACCTTTCCACTTTCATCATAGCTATCAATTACTGGGAAACCCTTCTTCCGCAACGTATAAGCGAACGAAGGTTCATATACACTTCTAGGTGCTGTTCCTACTACATTTGGAACATAGGCAAGAATAAAATTATCATTCCATATATCTGTGAAAATCCCCGCATCTGTCGAATAAACCGAATCACCTACATAAAGCTGTTCAAGACCAAGTAACTGTTTTAGCATATCGACCGTTACAACCGCCCTCTCTGAGTATTTTATTCTTTCAAGAATCTTTGGGTTATTTTTAAGTGCCATAAATGTTGCATAGCCCATAATACCAACATTCGGTCTCTTCCCTATCTTCGATCTAACTGCATTTATTCCAATATCTATTGAAGACATTGGATCAACTGTTGCCTCATCATAGCGTGAACCAGCCGTTAGAGTTATTTTGTTACCGGTTGGATAAGTCGATAAAGTCTGTGCCAAATCTGCTATCATCTTCTCCAGTCGAATTGAAATGCCTTCCGTTACAACGTTAGTTGCATGCATTCTTAGTGGAGTTACATTTTCTGCTTCTTCCCTATAATCTAAAGGATATTCTAAATCATGCTCCCCGAGTACTACATCTATCGATGTATGCAATTCTGGGTTAATCCTGTTCGATCTTGCTCTTATCGCTCTCTCCGTATTATAGATTTTGAACGCTTCTTTTGTGAATTGAGGAATTTTTCCTCCTTCTTTTTCCACTTCTACTATCGGGAATAATTTTGGTCCAACAAATGCGTTATTTGAATATCCTCGGGCTAATTCAGTTAATACCGGGTCAACTATTCTTCTTTTTGCTAGTGTGCTCATTAATTGATACTCCTTTAATTATTTGATAATTTTAATAATGCTTCTTGGTAGCTTATACGTTCCTTCTTTGATAACTCAGCTACTCTTTTATGCAAATCCATCGAAACAGAATCCAACTCTCCGTAATTATTTGGTAATCTAAATTCAATCCCTTCCTCTCGATTGTTCCCTTTGCTCTCTTCACCCAATCTTATCTGAATAGGAAGTGATTCAATAAACTCTTTCATTAACTTAGATTCCTCAGCGTCTAACTTTTCTAATATTCTGATTGCTCTATCTCTCTGTGCCGGAACCAAAATTCCTTCATCAATCTTTGCTTCTAAATAAGAACTAATCTCCAGCTCCTTGATCTTTTTGCTATGCTCAATCAATTCTGATTCCTTTTGGTTAATCTTATCGTTTGCCTCTTTCAATCTCACTTCTAATTTTTCACTATTCTCTTTATATTCTTTTAAGGATTCTGCCTCCCTCTTAGCATCTTCTAAGCTCTTTTGTAACTCAATCATCTCCTGATTCATCACCAATTCTTTTCCATTTAAAGAAATCGGTACTTCATCAAAATCAAAAGTTGTTAAATTATCCGATTCAGAGAAAGGAACATCCGACAATCCCTTTACTGCCGGTGGAACAGCTCCCAAAAAAGCAATATGCCTAAGCAATCCATCAGGATATAATGAAATACTTTTTTTCTTGAACATTCCCTTTGTAAACATCTCTTCAAATTCGGGTATCACACCATCCAAGTATGCAAACAAATTGCTCCCTACTCTTTTAAGCTCTTTCACCCAACCATAAGCCGGCTTATTATCTTTTGGGTGCCCTATCGTTATTGGCGCATCGTGTTTTTTTTCGGCTCTTTGTTCGTTGTACTTCTTTGCTATATTATCAAGATCAGCATTCGTATATGAATGCTCCCTCCCGGATGAATCCACATGTTTCCCAATCTTGAAAACTTCAAACCATTTTTTGTTCATTTGAGTTATCCTCATTTTGATTTAATTTCCTCTCTAACATCAATAACAAATTCGATTTATTCCACCTAACCATTAGTCACAAGGTTTGTCATCACCTTTCCCATATCGTAAGACAAACCATTTGGGAGAATTTTATCTTAATTCTTCTTATAGTTCCCCGCATTAATGATATTAAATGGTATGAATTCACATAGAGTTATTGAAGCATTTGAATATTACTGGTCGCTCGGCTCTGATAGAGCTTTGGAAAAAGTAGCCTCTAAGTTTAAGGTAAGTCTTGCTACTGCTAAAACTTGGAGCTATAAAAATAATTGGAAAAAGAAAATTGAAGACCGAGAATTACTATTTCAGAAGAAATGGGAAGAACAACACCTTTCCGATATGATTAAATTCAGAAAGGATAATCTCGACCTAGTTAAGCTCCTTATCAAAAAAGGTAAAAAGCTAATCGATAATGATAATCTTCTACCCGGAAGTGTAACCGACATTAAAGAGCTAATTAAAATTGGTCTTCTCCTTGCTGGAGACATAACCGAAAGAGCTGAAAATAAAATTACTATCGAAAGAGAAATTATTAATGAATAATAAATTTAAAATAAAATACCTCCCAAATCAGGCAAGTATCTTCTTCGATTCATCTGCATCTTATAAAATCATCCACAAAGGCAGACGATTCGGCTTAACTCGTGGATTCGCTCATTACTGCATTGATTTCGCCCTAGACGGAAATAAAAAAATTCTTTGGGTTGATACTGTAAATCAAAACATCGACCGCTATTATGACCGTTATTTCTTACCCACTCTCCGGCAACTCGGGCAGTCCCTCTATCGTTTCAACATTATGAGAAAAGAACTAAAAATTCTCTCCTCTAATATTGACCTTCGTTCAGCCGATAAGCCCGAATCCATTGAAGGTTTTGGTTATGACCTGATTATAATCAACGAAGCCGGAATCGTCCTCAAAGACGAATCGCTTTGGTACAACTCTATCCTCCCCATGACATTGGATTATAATGCTAAACTACTTGTCGGCGGGACTCCGAAAGGTAAAAAGAACAGAAAGCTTAGTAAACAGCATCTCTTCTTTGAGCTTTCAGAAAAAGCTAAAGTTAAATCGAATTGGCAGGACTTTCATTTCTCCTCTTACGAAAACCCATTATTAAACCATGATGATATTGAAGAACTTATCTCTAATATCCCCTACGCCGTTAGAAGACAGGAAATATTTGGTGATTTCATTGATGATGCAACTTCCGAATTAATTAAATCCATTTGGTGGCAAAAATTCGATAATAACCCTACCTATTCCCTCCTTAAAGTTGATTGTTGGGATACCGCCTATCGTAAGAATGAAGAGAATGATTATACAGTAAAAACTTCTTGGATACTTTCCCATGAAGGACTCTTTCTCTACGATTATTTTAAGGATAGACTAAATTTTCCCGAACTAAAAAAACAGCTAATCTTTGAATATGATAAAAATCACCCTGATGAAATACTTATTGAAGACAAAGCTTCCGGCATATCCCTAATTGATGAAATGATGCAGACCGGTTTGCCAATTCGACCAATTAAAGTTGATTCAGATAAAATCGCTCGTGCAAATGCTGCTTCAATAATCTTCGAGAATAATCGGGTATTCATTAAAAACGAATCGTGGTCTAACTATGTTATAAACATCTGTTCCGATTTCCCCTCCGGAGAGGAAGATGATACGGTTGATTCTATCACCCATGCAATTAACTACCTAAAAAACAAAATTACTCAATCCAATCTTATTGATATAGTTTCTCGACCTAGATACTCAATACTAGATAATTATTAAACAAAAGGAATTTTTTCAATGGCTAAACTTTTCATTAACCCAAATCAATCTATCGAATTAAAATCTAAACCACCTATTAATTCAGAGATCGCAACTCGTCAAAACATCATTGGTTATAATTATATTTACTACCTACCCGATCCTGACCCAATCCTTAGAAGCCAAGGAAATGACATCTCTATATACAGAGACATCTTGAACGATTCACATGTTGGTTCTGTCTGGGAACAAAGAATTTCCGGTTCTCTATCTCATAAAAGAAAAATTGACCAGAATAATATCCCCTTAAAAAATTACGAATTTTTTAATTCTTTCCTCGATAACATAGATTTAGACCAATTAATTTATGAAATCCTCGAAGCTCGCTTTTTCGGTTTCTCTGCTATCGAACTAGTATGGAATCGTGTGGGTGATTACATAATACCTATTAAACTACAAGCTAAACCCCAAGAATGGTTTTTCTTTGATATTGATAATCAACTAAAACTTAGAACCAAAGAGAATAACTTTAACGGCATTACTCCCGGAGCTTATCAATTCCTCCTCGTCCAAAATAAGCCAACTTACCTTAATCCCTATGGACAAAGACTCGCCTCCCGTATATTCTGGCTACATACATTCAAAAAAGGTGGGCTGAAGTTTTGGATTCGATTCACTGAAAAATATGGAATACCTTATGCTGTCGGTAAAGTCCCCCCCGGAACATCCGAAAAAGTTAAAGAATCCCTTCTTAATTCTCTCGAAGGAATGGTTCAAGACGGTATCGCTGTCATCCCCGATTCCGGCTCTATTGAATTACTTACTGATGCCTCAAATTCCAACAGTGCTTCTAACTTCAAAGAACTACTTAATTTCTGCAACTCCGAAATATCAAAAGCTATTCTTACTCAGACTCTAACCACTGAAATTCAAGACAAAGGTTCTTATTCAGCTTCCCAAGTGCATGACCTACAACTTGATAAACTTATTGCCTCCGATCGAAATCTAGTTGAATCAACTATTAATCGACTCCTTTCGTGGATAAATCAAATTAATTTTGGGAATACTCCTCCTCCTAAATTCAAATTATATTCCGAAAATATTGCCGATAATAATCTCGCCGATAGAGATACCAAACTCAAATCTCTTGGAGTAAAATTCAGTAAAGAATATTTTGTTAAAAATCATGGATTGAACTCTAATGATTTTGAATTCGATTCCGAGCCAAAAGTAGAAGTTAATAGCTATTCCGAACCAAGAAACATTTTAGCTCAAACTCACCTTGATAAATTCACTGATGAAATTATTAATCGTCCCGAAGTAAAAAAATCCTTAAGCAGAACCTTTAAGCCCATTCTCCAACTAATTCAAAAATCTACCAACTACCAAGATTTACTCGACAACCTTTCGTCAGTATACCCTCAAATGGATACTCTTGAATTAGAAACCCTACTTAAAAAATCTGTCTTCATATCCGAATTATTCGGTGCCGATTCTGTTCAAAAGGAAAATAATTTATGAGAATTAATGAATTAAAAACATTACTATTTTCCGACACAACTGACGTGATTAATCTCATTGCCCTCTTCGATAAAAAACCCGAAGATATTATATACTATTTCAAATCAAAAAACATTGTAATCACTAAAAACTGGAAAGAGTATTACGATTATCTGCTTTCCCGAAATATATTCTCCATTGCCGGAATAACAAAAACCGAGATTCTAAATATAGTCTATCATTTAATTCTTTCTTCTCAAGAATCTGATTTAAGCTACGATAAATTCAAAAATAGTATCCAAGAATTAATTACTTCCACCGGTTTCATCCCAAATCAAGACAAAAAAATTCTTGAATCCCCGGCAAGATTGAAATTAATATTTCGCCAAAATAACCAGACTTCATTCATGGCTGGTAGATATAAACAAATGATCGAAAATGCCAACATCCGTCCTTATTGGCGTTATGTTGGAGTTGAAGATAACAACTCTCGACTTAATCATCTTGAAGTTCAGAACTTCTTCAAGAATAAAGTTGTAAAATATAATAACCCCTTTTGGTTATCTTGGTACCCTCCCAATGGTTTTAATTGCAGATGCGGTGTAGAGTCTTATACCCTAGATGAAGTAAATAAAAGAAATCTTATTATAACTTCAGCCGTTCCTTATTTCCGGCAAGATGAAGGATTTAATACAACACCGGATAAACTCATCACCCTTGTTGATCCTGTCCCATTATTTAATAAATAAAAGGAATTTTCATGATACAGATAAATATTGAAGGTGATCCTTTCGAGCTTTTTAATAAGAAGATTGATAAATCTGAAGAATTGACTAGACAATTATCCGAGACTTGGAAAAGATTTGTAGATGATAAATTTCAAGCCCAAGGCATTCCTCGCTGGATTCCTCTTGCTCCTTCTACTCTAAAAAGCAGAAATAAAAAAGGCTACTCGTTAAACGGTAGCCCAAAAATCTTGCAAAGGACTCGAAACCTATGGAGTTCTGTACAACCATTCTTTAACAAAGAAGAAGCCGGCACAGGAACTAATCTTTTCTATGCAGGTATTCATGAATTTGGCGGGACTATTCACATCTCCGGAAGAACTCGTACCCTATTCCATAGAACTGATGCTAAAGGTAACCTACTGAGACGAAGCAAGGGTAATCTCCTTGTTTTCGCTAAAGCATCCCATAAACGAAAATCCGCATATACTTTCGGACAAAAAAGTTATAACATAATAGTCCCTGCTCGACCATTTATTAAACTTACTCAAGAGGATAAAGAAATTTTGGGTGAACAAATTACAAAATTTCTTCTTTCTTAATCTTCTCTTCTACTATCCTTCTTATGAAAGCAGGAGAAACCTCTAAAACTCTCGCTATGGCTTTTATACTTTCATTTGTCCCTTCATAGTATAATTTTACATATTCTTCACGAAGTCGATTCAAATGAGAATCGCTAAAATCAACTCTGCTCTTTCTAAAACGGTCATACAAACCTATGAAGGCATCTACATCTAATTCCTCACAGATCAACCGAGCATCCCCGCTTAAATACCTTTCTGGTTTTGGAACTAACTTAATCCACTCTAAGTTTTTCATCCTTTCTACCATTTATTTTTAGATTAAAAAATTTTCTGACCGTCTAATATCATAAATTACTTTGAATTCACCATTCCTTTTCTCTAAATCCTTCACCGTATATCGAAAAACTTTCCAACCAAGAATCTGAGCTTCATTATACTTCTCACAATTCGCCGCAAATACAATTCCTCTATTATGCCCGCCATTAATAAAAATTCCTCCTTCAAATTCTATTGCTATCTTCAGCGAAGGAATTGCAAAATCAAACCTCCACTTTCTTATTGGGTGAAATTTATATTCTCTCTGAAATTCAATCCCACTAATTTCTAAAGCATTCGCTATCCTATTTGCTTGGGTTTTTTTATCCATTTGTATCCACCGAAAAAATATCTGGTTGCGATGCTAATTCTTTATTCACCGAACTTCTTCTCATCTCATCTAAAAATCTTATTCTTTGTTGCACCTCATCAATCTTCGAGTGTAAATAATATATCCCCCTTAAATAACCTTCTTCGGTTTTCGGTATAAAATATCCATCATTACACGAACAGATAGCTATATTTTTATACGTCATCTGATCAATTATTATTTCTGAAATTATTGAAGCTAATTTCCTTTGAAAATCCCGGAGCGATTCCCCCTCATCTCCTAATTGATCATAAAAATATCTTGCCGATAACGGCTTCTTTTCGTTGCTGAAATTCCGCAAATGAAAAATTATTTTTTCTTTAGTTATCATCTCTTTTAAAACCTTAATCCCTTTTTTGGTTTATAAGCAGCGTGAAAGGATTCATAACCCGCTCCCTTCATCACATCTTCATATAAAATATCCACCAGATTCATTTGGCTCTTCGTAAAAGGTTCTGTTTTTTCGGCTAAATCCTTAGCCGTTTTCAATTTATGTGCTCCATTTTTCACATTCAGTAAATGCTTAGAATTAACAAGAATAAATTTTAACTGCTCTCGTCTCGAAAACTGAGACTGACGATTATCATTCATAAACCTTGAATCAGTTATTCTCTTCAAAGCCATTGCCTCTCCCTTAATCTAATTGTTTAATTTATTATTTTTGATATTCATTTCCATTTCCTGCCTCTGGTAATTGGTAGCTATTGAATTCCTCTACCTCGAAAGGATTAAGTAAATGGCTTTCGTCTTCTATAACCTCCGAATCAGCTTCTTCAAATAATTCAGGTGAATCATCATTGTTTAGATATTTATGAGCTAAATCACTAATCTGAGAATCAAGTGATTTTATCTGATCATTATACTCCTTTGCTACGATTGACTTCTTTACTTCCAATTTGTCTTTCTCTTGAATTAGTTCAGACATCTTCAAAGCTATTTCGTTTTTAGACATATTATTTTTTCTCCCATTTTGTAAATATTTGTTCGTTAAAATTTATTCGCAATACATATCCAACCCTACCTGCATTATTCACAGCTACGAATTGGTTAAAATAATTTCCTCTCTGTTCAGCCGAATAACTTTTTGTTGCTTCAATAATCTCATTCCATTCATAAATTCTTACCCTTACATCAAAATTCAAAATACTTGCAATCGTTGGTTCAGGATAGATACACGTTTTTATCAAATTTCTTACCGCATACATAAACTTCTCATCACTGAAGTTCTCTCCTTTCACGAATTCCCTAAGTATCTTAAACCACTCAATTGGCAATCTTGGAAATGCTTGCGAAAGCATCTTACTGCCTTCAGCCCAAGTCTCCGCAGATACATTTCCATCCTTAAAAACCGAGACCTCCTTTTCACTATCGCTGCTCAAAATAATGCTCTGTCGCAAGTCTTGCGAGTTCCTCTCTGGAAGCTCCTCCCTTTTTATATCCGCTATGTCTTTCATTACTTGTCTCCTTCATTCTGTTTTTCTGAATCCACTGCTCTGCTTTTAGCTGCCAATCTCTGGTCGTCTTAAGTCGCCTCGAAGGCCCATCTTTGTTCAAAACCCACCATTTTTTCCCTTCGTAATCATTCCAAAAATTTACTGCTTCTTCATCAGGTCGCTTATTTAATTCACAAAAAAAGTATTTTACTTCCTCAAAGCTTGGTCCTCCATACATCGATTTGCGACTTTCAATCGGCTCCAGAAAATATTCCGAAGCTTGCTCAACCTCCGAATTGGTTTCCCCCATACCCCCTTCCATTTCTTCTTCTTTATCTTCTTCTTTTTCTTTATCTTTTTCTTTAGCCCCTTTATAGGAGCTACTTAGCCCCTTCAAAGCCCCTTCTTCATCTATAAGATTGTAATTCTTTAATATCTTAATTACATTTTTATGAGCCTGATTATTCGACTTTAATTCGATATATTGAAACTCAATAAACTTTGGAATAAACCACTTTCTTTCAGAGATTTGAATTATCCGTTCCCTGAAATTTTTCAATATCTCTTCCTCTGTTATCTCCTGACCAATAAAAAAATTTGCAACCTTGAAATTCTTCTCCCATATACCCGCATGGTCGCACTTATCTAATAGATAAATCCAAAACAACTTATATTTCGCTTCCAATTCCGAAAACCAAGCATCTTCCCATTTATCTGTCGCTGTAAATCGCTTTGCCATGTTTCCTCTTTTATTAACCGCCTACTTGTTCAATGAACTTTCGGCGGTTGAGGGCTAATTCGTTAGTTAATTACTTTAATTTATATTCTGCTTTTAATAATGCTTCATAGATTGATTCATGATCACGTCCACCGAAAGATTGAATCCTCCCCTTGTTCTGCTTTTTGAATTCATTTAATTCCTTTGCAGTTGGAATACTTTCGATTGCTTCTATTACCTTTTGGGGATTTTCCCACTCTTCAACATTCAAGATTATTGCCTTTTTCTCTTCCACCTTTACTGATTCTACTTCCGGCTTTAATTGATTATCCTGCTTTATTTGTGCTTCCGATTTAGTAGTATTTCCCTCAATTGCTACTTTTTCACTCTTCACATCCGGGAACACATTTTCCATATCATCATATCCATCCTCAATCGTTCTTAGTTCACTGAATAAGCTTATTATCTTTCTCGAATCCCAACCACTTTCCTTCCCATATTTTAGCTCTATCCTTTCGAGTGGAATAAAAAGCTTTTTAGCCAGCTCAAGACACTTACCCTTATATTCTCCCGGATTATCAATTACTTTAGCTCCAAACGAACTTAAAGCTGCTTCCTGAACCTTTTTTGTAAGCCAACTCGGCGCTGCATTTAAGGCAACATTTCTGATAGCTTTCGATTGACCTATCTGAAATATTATATCCTCTGCTCTTCCGTCTCCTTTATATTTATCGCCGATCCTTTGTTCTTTCCTTTGGCGATACGCTCTTCTTAAATTAAATCCTGTCTCTAAATCGATATATGCACCATAGAAAACGTATGAATCCGGCCTTTCTTCTACTTCCACATCTATTGCATTATTACCCATATTTCTTGCTATTGCTAAAGCTGCACCTACCGAAAGCCCTATTAACTGCTCTTTTTTTGTCCTACCGTCAGAAGTTTTTTTATTTACAGGCCATTGATAAATAAACTCCTCACCTGCTATCACAGCCTCTTCTATACACTTCTTTTCTACTGAATTGATATTTCTTGGTTTTATCACCTGCATTGAAGTTGTATATGCACTCTGAGTCTTCATTAATCCCACATTCATTAATTCCGTAGGGTTTCCGTTTAACTCCTTCACTTCATCTACTTTAAATTTTTGTACTTCCATAGCTGTTTTGCTCCTTTTTTATTGTTTTACAACACCGCCAAATTTTTTCTCGCATTCTGAATAAAACTTACAATACTTCTTTGAACACAAATAAGAATTTCTGTTTGGTATGAATACCCCTTTACTTATTGAGTCTCCTACCGTTTGAAACATATTTAAGAAATACTCTCTATCGATTGTTACAGGGATATGCCTAATCGCAGCTATATCTCTTCTAAGAAAATCAATTCTTGCACCTTTCACTTCTCTACCGGTTGCTCCCTCTAAGATTGCATAAGCCGAAATCTGACTCTTATATCCCTCTGGAACTGTCCCTGTAATCGGCTTCCCGGTTGTTTTATGGTCTATTAATACCCCATTCACATCAAATAAATCAATCGTTCCGGCTAAACCATAATTGTAGTGCTTAAATTTTACTTTTATCCTCTGCTCCACCATTAATGGAATTACCCTCGGAGCAACTTCCTTTTGATACTTCTCAATTAAGTTAATCCCCTGATCTTTACCTATCCTGCTCTCTTCACTGCTTAAATCCGATTTGTCCACACGTGAAAACTCATCTTCATAACTTGTCGAAAAAATCTCCTTCGCTTCCTCTACTGGAAGGTCTAGTTTACTTATTACCTTTTGTGAATAATTAGCTTCGAGAGTCCTATGAATAGAACTCCCAAATGCCAAATATGATTTATTAGCTACTTCTACCTTCTCCACTTCTTGAAAAAAATACTTTGCCGAACATTCCAAGAACGTGTTTATTCCAGTTGGTCTCAAATAAACGATATCTTCCATTTATCCAACCGCTTCATAAAATGTAAACTCAATACCCGGAATCACGCTTAGAGCATCAAAGTCATATTTACTTCTCTCAGCCTTGATTTTCTTCTCATCTATCTCTAAATATTCCCTTGGCACTAGGTCGGGATTTATAATTCTGAAAGTCTTTGTTCTTCTAGTTTTAATTCCGGAGGAGTTTAATTGTGAGATTTTAAGATTCTCAGTAATCACTTCTGCCACAATAGCTGGCTCTACTTTTGGTAATGATTCTATTGGTATCCCTTTTTCTTTTGCTTCTTTGATTCTTTTCTCTTCTTCAATAATGGCTAATTCAATAGCTTCTTCTTCTAACCTTTTTCGCTCTTCCTCAGCTTTACGTCTTGCTTCGTTCGTTTCCTTTACCTTAAAGTCAATTAATTCTTTCTCTAATCTGAAAATCTCCTTCTCGTATTTAACCGGTATCTGCTTAAAGAATTGATCGATCTCATATTTTTTATCGATTAATGGTTGGACTAATTTCTTTCTTACATCTTCTAAATTTTTACTGATCTTTTTGAAATTAGAAATATACTCCGCTGCAACCGATACATCATTAGAAGTTACTACGACTATCTCCTCTGATTCGCTTATTGCAGTCTCAATCTTGTTTAATAGCTCGATATATTCAATGTGATTCTCTAAAAAGAACCTTACATCTCCATTTAGTATATCGGTCTCATTCATTGTTTGAATTATATTTGTCATTTTATTACCTTTGTATGTTAGCAATTCAAAAAATTAGCCGGTAATTGATTCCCATTCAGTTATCGGCTTTTGTTTTATTATCATAATATAAATCTGCTATTATGTCTTGAAGATATTCAGCTATTACCCGTAATTTGAATTTAAGTGCATCATCATTCTTCCCGGCTTTAAGCAGCAATTTATAGCTTACCATTTCCATCGCTTTTTTTTCTGCATCTTTGAAGCACCCTTTTGCGAATTGCTCTGATAATTCTTCTTCATCTTCTGAAGAACCATTCTCTTCAGGCATCTTACTTTCATATTCTCGAGATGCAATCCTAAACCTTAATTCTTGAATCTGACTATCCATTTTCTTTCACCTCCTTCCTTATAATAAATGATTTAATGAATTTCATTGATTTGTTTAATTTCTCGTTAAGCGATGCATTCCTCCTTACTAAGTCAATATTTTCAAGAGTAAGAATTTCGATTCTCTTCAATAATAAATCTTCTCTTGCGCTTTCAAAGGACTTATCATAATCGCTTCCCGATTTTAGCATTGCCAATAAAGCTACCGCTACAATGCCACCGCACACTGCCCCGGATACGAAATAAATAACGTAGTAAAAATTAATGCTCATATTAACCCCTTCTCTCTTTGGAAATCTTCTATTACCTTTTTAATATCTATTGGAAAATCTCTTTCTTCATTTTCTTCACACTGTTCCATCTCCTCTGAATTAACAATTAGCAATTCCTTGAAATCAATAAAATCATTAATGCTAATCCTATAATCTTGTGGTCTCGGATTTGTCGCTATCCTCATAGCTTTAAGATTGCCAATCAAAATCTGCTGTAGAACCCATTTTTTTGTTACCTTTAGATCACGGCTCACTTCCTCGATTGTCAAACTGCCGCTTCGATATGGACGTACCTTTTTATCAATCATCCTTTGCAAGTCAGCCAACTGCTTTAATATTTCCTTCCCTTCACCTGTAAGAATCATATTATTTTTGGTTTATAGTTAATACCCAATTATCAAATGAATCATTTATTCGATTTTGTAGCTGCTTTATCTGTGATTTCAATTCCTTCTTATCACTCTCCGAGAATACATTATCTGAAATCTTATCTAAAAATGACTTATTTATTAAACTAATAGCACCATTTATAATCGCTCCACCATCGATTAATTCTATCTTCAATCTCTCTATCTGTTCATCTGATGAAGTTATAAAACCCCTTTTCCTTAAACCCTTCACTACCTTCTGATGAACATCTTCTCGATAATGCTTTGCTGTATTATATTGCCTCCAGAGAACATCGTAATCAATTCCCGTCCAGCTTGATAACACTGAATACTCAATCTTGTTTTTACTTATTATCTCTATTATCTCTTCACGTTCTTTGTTTTGCATATTCCGAAAATCCTTGCAACATTTTTTTATTTTCTTTTAAGATTTCACAAATGCTTTTTCTTAACTTATTTATCATTATTAGTGAGGCTTTTATGTACTTCATTTTTATCATGCATCATTTTTGGCTTAGAAATTCTAAAACTAGCGTCCCTGTCATCATTTCCCGTTTCGGTAAAGCTATTATTTTGAATTGAGTTCTTACTTGCTCTTTGTTCATACTTCTCCACTAGATTTTTTATTCTAAGCATCGTTTTATCGCTTTGTCCGGCAAAGGCGCAGTTAATCAAATATGGAGATTTTTTTAATACCTTCGCTATTGCCACCTGTCCGCCCGGGAAGACCCTATATGCTCGTGCCTTTATCTCCTCCCTTTCCGGTTCTGAAATTTTATCTTGAATTTTCCTGTAATCTTTCTTAGTTTGATAAGTTCGTTGTTGATTCATTTTAATTCGTCTTAATTATTTTTAATAACCGATGTAAATGTAAACAAATTTATTGCTGTTGTCAATAGGGAAGATAAATATATTTATTGCTAATGAAAAACAAAAACGACATAGCGGCTAATCTTCGGAAATTCGCAGAAGAGAATTTTGATTCGTTAGCGGATTTTGCAAGAAATTTGGGAATGAATAATCCTCAGCAATTGAACCCCTATACAAGTGGTAAATCAATTCTTGGCGGTGAAAAATTAGCAATTCTCAGAGAATTAGGATGCGATATAAATTGGCTTTTGACAGGCGAGACTTCCGAAGAGAGAAAATATAATAGACAAAATATTGAACTCCCGATCCTTGCCGACATCTCTGCCGGACTTGGCGAGCTAAATGAACATAACGATTTCCCTGAGTTTTATGAACTTACCTTAGATAAACGTAAAAATTATATAGTTAGAGTGGATAAAAACAATGGCGAATCTATGAAGCCATTTATTCAAGAAGGCGATCTTATTGTAGTCGAGAATACACCAGCCGGTAATAACGAGCTAGCGGTAGTTAGTTGGATAACAAGAGATAATATTCAGAAAGGTGCTATAAAAATGATTCAGTATAGTGAAGATACCCCTGATTATATTGCTTTATTAAGTTATAATCAGGCTTATCAGATGATCTCTTTGAATATTGATTATAATAAAGTGCAAATCCATAAAGTAGTAATGATAATAAAATCAAAATAATAATATTTGGAGCAACTCAATGGCTCTTAAACCCTGTAAAGAATGCGGACACCAAATAAGTAGTACGGCTAAGATGTGTCCGAACTGTGGTAAAAAGACAGGTTACTTTAATTTAGGCTGTTCGATCTTTATAATTTTCGTAGTTATCTCTTGGATGATTGGATATATTATTTCTCAGGTAAGTAAATAGTAAAGGGTAAACTCATCTAGATACATTAAAGGAGCTTTTATGAAATACTTTTTATTCATAACAATTCTATTTCTTTTTATCGGATGCGAAAAACCACTTTCTCTTGATGATATTAAAGAGGCAAAACTCAAAGATAAACTCGACAAAAAAAATGGTTTCAGAGAATTTATATTAGGTACAACAAAAGACTCTTTAGACTTATCAAATCTCGACTGCAAAAATGTATTAAGAAGCGGACAAGATAATTGTTACGTAATAAACTATGAAAAATATCTTGGGGCTGTTCCAATAGATAACCTCAATTTGACACTTGAAGAGAATATCCTAAAAGAGATTCATTTTACTTTTCCTGACGAAGGTAATAATCAAGATATTATTTCAGATATATTCTCTAAAGAATACGGTAATCCTAAATTTGTAGATAATAAATATATAAGTGGTTTCTCTTTAGATTGGTATGGAGAACATACTACTCTAAGTATCATCTATCAGAGCGGTGATGATGATTTCTATGTAATCTTTAGATCAGAGAGCGTAGATAAAAAAATTAAGAAATTACAAAATGACCGTTACGCAAGAGAACATCAAAAAGAAGGTAACAAAGTTAAATTATAGAGTACCATATAATAGGTGTATTAGGGATTAAGTCGTTTCATAACTAAATTAATATTAATTATAGGATTGATTCATGCCTGAACTTAATTTTAACGAACTTGGTTTTCTTCCACTAGGGATTCATGATTGTAGTTTAGAAGAAGCTAAGCAATTATTATGCTTTAATGATTGGCGTATGCAATTGTGGAATAAATTCCTTGACTATGCAAATATAATTACAGCCGGTGGATTCAAATATCATATTTGCTTAGATGGTAGTTTTCTAACTGATAAGCAGGACCCACTTGATATTGACATTGTTTTATCTGCTGTAGATGAATTCGCCACGATACTACAAAAGATTGATCAAAAGTATTTCATGCATGACTTTGTTAAAGATAATTTTAAGTTACACCTCTTTTTCCACCCTGCCCCTGTTAATGACTTTAGAGAATTTTTTCAGTATATTGGTGTAAAGGAAGGTGGACGTAGAGGTTTACACCCAAATGAAAAAAAAGGAATATTAAGGGTGATACTATGAATGAAATTGTAACTTGGAAAGATTCTGTTTACCATAAAATCAAATTAGTCCACAGCCAAATTATGGAGTTGGAAAAGTGGGGATTTGAAAATAATATTTCCACCGATTTAATGACTTCTTTTTTATCGCCTTATAATGGTTTACTCGAACAACTATATTTAGAGGACTTACCTTATTCAAGGATTATTGAAAATTCTGACTTGGTAATGCGTTACGAAGGCGACTCTTTTCTCATCGAAAACCCCAAAATTTCATTGATTACAGGCGTTTTTTATTCACTCAGAAAACAACTTACTAATTTAGCCAAAGCAATTGCTGGCATTGATCATATTACAGGTTCATTACCTAAAGAATTAGACCTAGGTCTATCCGCAGTAGCTAAAGGAAGCTTAATAATTGGATTTACAATACCTGAATTTTCTTTGACAGATCAGGATGGTAACTCAAGTTTCCTAGGGAAAAATGACCCTCTTTATAAAGCTACTGTTTCTGCCGTCAAATCCTTAGGTTCTGTTACAAAAATAATTGCAGAAGAAGGCACAATGGAAGATTTAGAGAAAGAATTCCCTGATCCTAAAATTCGAGATGTTGCGATTATTGCCGCTAAAAATATTTCACCTTCCGGTCGCTCCGAAATTAAAAGAGTAGGATTGTCATCTAGAATTTTTTCTCCTCATTCTATTAACAGTCTTACAATAGAATCACGCAAAGCAGTCAAAGCATTTCTAAAGAAACCAGTATTAAGTAATGAAACTATAACCGTAACAGGTATTATCCGTGAAATTGATTTAGATGCAAGAAGATTTGAAATAAGACAAATAGTTGGCTCTGAAGCTCAATATATTCGTTGTATTTATGGTCCTGAATTAGAAAATGGAGCCAGACAACTATTAGATCAAAAGGTAAAAGTAAGTGGTATAGTTGAACGAAACAGTTTAGGCAAGCCAAGATTATTAGAAATTAGTAAACTAGAAAAAAAATAGTTCTGTCATGGCACATCTTAAAATCGTTCCTCGGAGCCAATATTATTACATTCGGGTATATGATAAAAATTCACTCAACCCCTCCAACAAATATAGACAGTTTAATACCAAAATTCTAATTACTCAAGCCGACCTTAATAGATATAAGAAATGGAAAGATGCCGGAGGCGACTTAAAATCAAAACCGAAGCTTCATGGCAATAAAGAAACAGATGAACTATTAGCTAAAGTAACTGCTTCAATGGTAGTGGCAAATATTGAGACGGGATTAAACGTCAAATTAGCACATCCAAAGAAACTCTCTCAAATAGTAAATGAGTATATTACATTAAAATCTCGGAAAGGTGATAAGAAGCGGTTAAAGCCAAAATCTGCCGAGAATTACCTTAATTCTGTAAAGCGATTCATTGATGCCACCGGAAAAGACATTAATATTAACGCCTATTCTAAAAAACATTTTAATCTATTCCTTGCTTATTTGGAAGATAAAGGATATGCAGAAGCTTCAAAACATACACTAACTAAGGCACTCATCCCGATATGGAACTATGCAATAAAAAAAGAGTATTGTAAAACTAACATAATCGAGATATACGAAAGTTCAGTTACAAAAAAACCTGAGGACATCCCAATAGATGAGTTTAAGATAATTTTAAAATACTATGAAGATTCTCCCGAAAAATGGGAATGGATATACTACCTCTTGCTTACAATGAACCGACCTTCCACCGCAATATTGCAGCAAAGAAGTAAAATAGATTTTAAGCAGAAATTGATAGAGATGCTTAACACAAAAGAAACTAGAAAGAAATCCGCTTATTACATGTTCCCAATGTTTAAGGAGTTAGAAGAATTAATTAAACAAATCTTAAATCGACCGGTAATTGACTCCTCCGATCGGCTATTCTCTCATTTTCAATATACAGAATTAAGCTATACACAAGCATTTTGGTGGTGGTATAAAGATCAGAAAAGAATGGCTAAGGCAGGGTTAATTTCTAAACCTTACCAAATGAAACAGATCAGGAAAACCTTTCCCTCTTATGCCATTAACGAACTCGGTTTACCTGTTGATGAAGTTCAGTTCTTACTTGACCATACAGACAAATCAATTACCGAAAACTTCTATCTAAACATTAAGTTTGAAAGAATTAGAAAAAGATTTGATGAAAAACGACTTATTAATAAACATCCGGTTGATAAGAAAAACTTAACACCTGCTGATGATAAAATTAATAGAGAAATTGAAGAATTAAAAAAATCACATTCTCAGATGAAGGTGGACCCGATCGAGATTCTAAAAGATATCGAGGTAGGAATGAATAACGTTCAAATCGGTAAAAAATATGGAGTCTCCGAAGCAGCTATTCGTAAATGGAAACGAAATTTATCTTCAAAAAACTAATAGACAGATAAACATTGAGATAAACAATTTTCTTAACAATATCCTTTAAAATCAAAAAACCCTTGTAAGTTGTTAAGTTACAAGGGTTTAATAGTGCTGCCCTGTCAGGGGTCGAACCTGAAGTCTCCTGATCCAGAGTCAGGCGTGTTG
>CALDDL010000198.1 GCA_937936675.1 uncultured bacterium | reverse complement strand
TAAGGGTGTTAGAGGAAACTCCAATGAATCCGATAAGAAAGGAAAAAGAACTGCCCACTTCGGTATTGATGCTTATTCATCAAATAGGGGGAGATGTATTTACATATTACCGCAAAGAGCATGTACCTGATCTTACAAGTAAAGATGATATAATACCTGTTAGAGAATATTTAGAAAAACACTTTTCACATTTGGAAATAAGTTAATGGCTAAAGTAAGTCAAAAAAATAAAATAAGAAGGAACATTATATTAAGAGCTCTCTTAGATAATGGTCAGATGTCGCTCACGGAGATAAGAGATAAAACAGGAATTACGATCCCTGTTGCATCAGGAATTATTAATTCCTTAAAGAAAAAAAATCTAATAATAGAAGTGAAACAGCAGGATGCAAAGCAAGCAGGACGTCCTCCTTATTTGGTTAAATTAAATGGTAAGGCGGGATACATTCTGGGAGTTGATCTTGGAAGAGTTTATAACAATATAGTTGTACTTGATCTTGAACAGAACGTTATTCATTATGATAGAAAAAAAATATATTTACTCGGAAATGAAGAAGATGTTTTAGGGAAAATTACTGATGAATTAGATAGGATTTTAAGAGAAGCAAATCTTTCATGGGATTCATGTCTAGGGATTGGTTTTTCGATTCCGGGAATTGTAAATGGTCCTGAAGGAACTTCGGATACATATTTAAAAATTGGAGATAAACCATTAAGGCAGACATTAAGAGAATATTTTAATAAGCCGGTTCATATAGAGCATGACGTAAAATCGATGACTCTAGGCGAGTTATGGTTTGGAGAGGCAAAGCAAACTTCAAATTCATTATGCTTAAAGGTCGATTATGGTATCGGTTTAGGAATTATAATAGATGGCAAAATCTATTACGGGAATAATTCATATTCGGGGGAATTCGGACACATCTCGGTTGTTAATAATGGTAAACTTTGTTATTGCGGAAAAAGGGGATGTTTAGAAACTGTTGCATCGGGTAGATTTTTAGTAGAAGAGGCTAAAGAAAGAATAGCAGAAGGCATACAAACTCTTCTAATGAAACAAGAAGAGGGAGATATTGAAAATATTAATCAGAGAAATATCATTGAATGTGCAAATAATGGCGATGAATTTTGTATAGAACTTTTAGAAGAAGCTGCAAAGAATTTGGGAATTGGATGTGCTACACTAATAAATCTTTTTGATCCAGCTAAAATAATTCTAGCAGGTGAAATAGGTAATTTAGTGAGCAAATTGTTTGTTGATCAGATGAAATCGACTGCACGCAAAAAATCTTTAATGCAATTAAATAAAAATGTAGAATTTGTATCCTCCACTTTAGGTTCAAAGGCGGGTGCACTTGGTGTTGCTATGCTTGCTGCAAGAGACTTATTCGAGATTGAGCATCTTAATCCTTTCTCTTATTTCTAACCGGAGGGAAATATGGACAACCAAAAATTTTTTACCTACAATGAAATTATAAAACAGCCTAAACTATGGCAAAATATATTTCATGACAGTGCTCTAATTTATGACATTGAACTAAATAAAATAAATTATGAGGATACTTCAGTAATTTTTATCGGCTGTGGTTCATCATATTATATCGCTCAATCTGCATCATCTATGTTTAATAGAACCACTAAAGGAATTTCGATAGCTCTACCAGCTTCCGAAATAATTTTTAATAAGAAAGATTATATCAAAGAAGATAAGACTTATTTGGCAATTATGATTTCGAGATCGGGAACTACATCTGAAGTACTTCTAGCGAACAAAGAACTATCAGATAGTGTAAATGTAAAGAGATACAGCATATCTTGTTCAAATGAATCTGAGTTATTGAGAAATACTATCCCATTTTGCAAATTTCCGTTCGAGCAAGAAAGAAGCATTGTAATGACAGGATCTTTCTCTTCAATGCTTTTAGTTGTTTTATTAAACCTTATTAAAAATTATGATGATAACTCGATTGCAGACTCATTAAATGAAGTTGAAAAATTCCTTAATTCAAATGAATCCACTATAAAAAATATTGTATCTGATTTATCGATTGAGCACTTAGTATTTCTAGGTCAAGGAATAAATTATGGGATAGCAAATGAAGCTGCATTAAAGATGACTGAGATGAGTTTATCAAATGCAGTTGCTTTTCATTCTTTAGAATACCGACATGGTCCTAAATCAATTATTACAAAAAAATCTTTAGTTACAATTTTAGTTAGCAATCTTTCTAAAGATTATGAATTAAAACTAGTTGATGATATGAAAACACTCGGAGCAAAAACATTAGTTATATGTACTAAAAATGAATCTGAAAAATTCAATTCTGATTATAAAATCACAATTCCAAATATTGATGATTTATATCGCCCATTTTTTATCCTTCCCATAATCCAGTTAGCCGGATTTTTTCGAGCTATATCCAAAGGATTAAATCCTGACTTACCTAAAAACTTGACAGCAGTAGTGGAATTATGAAAAAATTTGATTCGGTAGTTATAGGGGAGTTAAATGCAGATATAATTCTCAAAGGTATTCCAGAATTAGTAGAATTAGGTAAAGAAAAAATAGCGACCGATATGTTATTAACCATGGGAAGTGCTTCTGCGATATTTGCATCTAATTTATCGAAACTCGGGTTGCAAGTTGGTTTTATCGGAAAAATAGGTAATGATCATTTTGGAGAAGTTGTTTTATCCGGATTGGAAAAAGCTAATGTGAATTTAGAGGGAATAATAAGAGACAATAAAAGCAGTACAGGGATAACCATTGCAATGACATTTCCATCTGATTATGCAATGGTTACTTATATGGGTGCGATGGAATCTTTTAATGTATCAGATATTAATTACGAATATTTATCAGAAGCGAGACATATTCATTTTGCCTCTTATTATTTACAACCCGGAATGAGATCCGGATGTAAAGAAATGTTTATGAAAGCAAAAGAGTTTGGATTAATTACATCGTTTGATCCTGGCTGGGATCCATCAGAAAGATGGGAAGATGATATACTAGAGGTTCTTCCTTATGTGGATTATTTCCTTCCTAATGAAAATGAAGCAATCTTAATAAGTAAAAAGAGAAGTGTAGAGGAAGCATTAGAATATTTATCGATACATGGAAATAATATTATTATAAAGAAGGGGAGAGATGGGATAAGTGCTCATATAAATAGGAATAAATATGATAAAAAGGTTTACAAAATTGTTCCAATAGATACCTCGGGTGCCGGAGATAGTTTTAATGCAGGTTTTATATATGGATTATTGAATGAAAAATCAATCGAAGAATGTTTAGATTATGGAATGGCAAGTGGTGCACTGGCATGCACTAAAATGGGCGGCTCCGATTCCGCACCAAATATAAATGAACTATTAGAATTCATAAAAATACACTCCGCAGCAAATTTATGATAAAAAGAATTACCGAAATTTTAGAAGCGAATAAACGTGGAGAAGAAAGAGGTATATTTTCAATTTGTTCAGCTCATCCTATGGTTATAGAAGCATCGTTTGAACATTCCCTCACTAAAGGTTATCCGTTATTAATTGAATCTACTTCTAATCAAGTGGATCAATTTGGCGGATACACAGGGATGACTCCAAGTAATTTCCGTGAATATATTTATGAAATAGCTCGTAGGAAAAACTTTCCTTTGGATAACTTAATATTGGGGGGTGATCATCTTGGACCGAATGTTTGGCAAAAGATGGATTCTACTACAGCAATGAAAAATGCCTCTGATCAAGTAGCTGCTTATTCGGCAGCGGGGTTTGAAAAATTACATATTGATACGAGTATGTTCCTTGGAAATGAAAACTTCGATAGTGAAGAAGAAGAAATAAAAACTAAATCCAAACGTGCTGCTGAACTTATTGAAATTGCCGAAAATAAATCATCCGTTGAAAAGATATATATTATAGGTTCAGATGTACCTCCGCCGGGAGGTGCTAAGATTACAGATGAAAGTAATAACGAGATAATTCATATAACTTCGAAAGAATCAATCGAAATGACGTTATTTTATACTAATAAATATCTTAACGAAATTGGTTTATCGGATGTAAAAGAAAAGATTGCGGCAATTGTTGTCCAACCGGGAGTGGAGTTCAATAATGACTCAGTTGATATATTTGAGATAAGTAAAGCTAAAGAACAGGTAAACTTTATAAATAATTTATATAAAATTGTATATGAAGCACATTCTACTGATTTCCAACCGGAAGAATCTCTGAAACAATTAGTAAAGAATCATTATTCAATCTTAAAAGTGGGACCGTGGCTCACTTATGCATATCGTGAGGCATTAATTGGGCTTGAGAATATTGAAGAGATACTTTTTGAATCGGGTCTAATTGATTCTAGATCAGAAGTAACTTCTATGTTGACAAATGTTTTATACAAAAACAATAAATATTGGAAAGAGCATTATAAACCGGAGGATAGAATTAATCTTATTTATAGTTATAGTGATCGATTGCGTTATTATTGGAATGAACCTGAGATAATGAATTCAGTCAATAAGCTTATAGCAAATCTTTCAAAAATTCATATTCCCGAAATCTTAATAAGTCAATTTCTTCCTAATCAATATTCAGAAGTAGCATCTCGGAAGATAGAAAATAATCCGAAAGAGATTATAAAAAGTAAGATAAAAGAAGTATTAGATAAATATTCAAAAAGTTGCGGATATTAGTCGAGGGAAATAATGAAAGAAAAAAAATGGCTTTTCTATTCAATATTGACAACTCTTTTTTGGGGAGTATGGGGTGCATTAATTGAGATTCCGGAGAAGAATGGATTCCCTGCAACATTAGGTTATTCAGTCTGGGCATTAACAATGATACCATGTTCTCTTTTTGCATTAAAGAAAGTTAATTGGAAAATTCAGTTAGATTCGAGATCTATAATATATGCAGGATTAGTAGGTTTAACGGGTGCAGGTGGTCAACTGCTTCTATTTCAAGCACTTAGATTTGGACCGGCCTATTTAGTATTTCCATTTATTTCTCTTTATCCTGTTTTAACTATTGTCCTCTCTGTAACAATATTAAAAGAAAGAGCTTCAAAAAGAGGTTGGGTAGGAATCTTATTTGCTTTAATAGCGATTTTTCTACTTTCATTTACAACTAATGCAACCGACAGTACTGACGGGTGGTTATGGTTATTATTAGCGATTATGGTGTTTATAGCTTGGGGAATTCAGGCATTCATAATGAAAAAATCCAATCAATTTATGGATGCAGAAAGTATATTTTTCTATATGATGATTACTGCAATAATGTTAGTCCCGGTAGCGATTTATATGACTGATTTTTCTTTACCGATAAATTATGGGTGGGATGGACCATATCTCGCATTTGCTATTCAAATATTAAATGCCATCGGTGCCTTAAGTCTTGTGTATGCAGTTCGTTATGGCAAAGCAATTATTGTCGTACCTATGACTTCATTAGCACCTGTAATTACAATAGTATTATCGTTAATAATTTATGGCGTAATGCCCCAGATACATTTTACAGTAGGAATAGTTTTAGCAATAATTGCAATTTATTTAATGGCGGAATAAAAATGAAAAAATTTATATTGGTTGTTTTTTTCTGTTCAGTATCTTTATTTGGACAGAATGAGAAATGGTTAGAATTAATTAATAATGCTGATGTGAGTGTTTTAACTCCTCAGAATAAAAATTACGCTTCGATGAAAGAAGTAAAAGTAAACGAAAATTCATTAAGCATAATTAAGGAGTATGGTAACGAGAAATTAAAAGTGGTTTTGTCTTTTCTTAAGTATCATAATTTTATCGAACTGAATGGGGAGATAATAAATAAAGATGATGAAGATTTAGTCGTGACACTAAGAATAAATTTCCCGGTAAAATTTAGTAACGGATATTGGAATAATGATTTAAATAAAACACTTCAAATATCCTCGGCGATTGAATATAATAATTATGTTGAAATGATAGGTGTACCACCGCCTGACGGTGCTTTTAATAAAGAAAAAGATCATTCAGGAGGATATTCAGATAAAGTTGGGAGAGGACAAATATCTTTTTATCCATTAGCATCAGTTAACATTGATGGAATGGGATATGGTTGGGGAGTGGATATGGGGCTTCCGATTATATATCGATTAAATTTTGAAACCGACAGGGGAATAACTGCTGAGTTCGATTTGGGAATTTCAAAAGAAACCAAAAAATTTCCTAATCGTTCATTTTTTAAAATGCAGTTATTTAATCATGACGTTGAATGGAATTTTAGAAGTGCACTTTCAAAGTATTATGAAATTAATGCTATTTATTTTAAGAAACGAGTTGAATTTGAAGGAATTTGGTTACCGTTTACACAGTTAAATACAATTGATGAATTTGAAGATTTTGGATTTGCATTCCACGAAACTTTTTGGGGAAGTAGTGACCCGGGATTAGAAAATAAATCAACTATTGAAGCCGACCGGATTAAGAATGTTTATAGTTTTCAATATACTGAACCGTGGGACATTCAAATCCCGATTAAAAAACTTGATGCCACTTATGAAGAAGTAATCGGAAGAGAAACGGTTACTTCAAAAGATTCTGCTTATCTCTATAATTCAGCAACATTAGATTCTCGTAATAAATTTCATGCAAGAAGATTAAACACTCCCTGGTTTGAGACAGGATGGGCAGTAAGCATTACAACTAATGTTGATCCGGAATTGCAAGGTTATAACCGATATCAATATGTCCGTGATACCGAAATTGACCCGGCAATTAAGATGAATGTTGACGGAATCTATTTTGATTCTATGGAATGGAATTGGCATAATGATCTTAATTATAATAGAAGTCATTTTATTACAACCGATTATCCCTTAACTTTTTCATCAAGTTTAGTAGAACCGAAGCCGGCAATATGGAATTACTCAAGCGAATATGAAATGATGAAAAAAATCGCCGATGAGATGCATCTAAAAGGTAAGCTAACAATGGGAAATGGATTTAATGGCACTCCATTCGCAGCCGGGATATTGGATTTATTTGGTGCGGAATTTAATTGGAATAGACCGAGCGATTATGACCGATTACTTTTGCAAAATAGAAGAGCAATTTCTTTCAGGAAGCCGATTGTTTTCTTGCTTAACGAAGGAATGAATGAAGAAGTATTTACAAAGCCGCCGTTTGTTGGTTATCAACAGTATTTTGAACGTTTAGCTGTATATGGATTTTTTCCATCATTCTTTAGTACAGATGCTTCGAGCGATCCTTACTGGCAGGATAAAAACAGATATGAATCCGGAAGACCATTCTTTAAAAAATATATTCCTATAATTAAATCACTCGCTTCAGCAGGCTGGGAACCGATAACTTTAGCAAAAACAAATTCAAATATATTTCAATTGGAACGATTTGGAGATGATTTATCTGAAGGAATCTTTTACACAATTTTCAATGAGTCTGAAAGTGAAGAGGAAAATAATATTACGATTGATAATCTATTGAATATAGGGAGTGAATACAAAATAGATGAACTTATAGACGGTGGAAATTACAAAATAGAAAATAATAGAATTGATTTTACGATTGGTTCAAAAAGAGCAAAAATATTTAAAATAACTAAATAGAAAAATCGGAGATATGGAATTGAAGATGCAAAGCTATAAATATGATAAACTGAGTTTAGAAGATATATCTAGAGTAGAAGGTTACTATTTAAATAAGTCAGGTAAAAAATTAATTTATTCACCGACAGAAAAAATACCGGTAATTCAGGTGGATAATTTTCCTGAACTAGGTAAAATGACTGCGTTAAGATTTATCGAATGGGTGCAAGCGAATCCGGGAGGAGTCATATCCTTACCGACAGGCAAAACTCCGGAACACTTTATAAGATGGGTATCGAGAATAATTAATAATTGGGATTCGCCTGAAATTATTTCTCTTCTAGAATCAGTTGAGATAGACCCTTCAATTTACCCTGATACAAAAAGTCTTTGGTTTGTTCAGATAGATGAATTTTATCCGATTGATTCATTCCAACACAATAGTTTTTATTACTATATACAGAAGTATTACTTGAATAATTTAAAATTACATCCGGGAAAAGCGTTATTAATAAATGTAAATGATATCGAAAGACCGGATAATTTATCATTAGCACAAATATTTCCTGATCAGATTGTTGATTTATCATTAAGAACCAGATGGGCAAGCAATAGACAAGAGCGACTTCAAAAAAAAGCATTAGAATTAGTAGATGAATTTTGCACTAATTATGAAAGAAAAATAAGAGATTTAGGTGGAATTGGATTTTTCTTAGGAGGAATAGGACCTGATGGGCATATAGGATTTAATGTTAAAGGAAGTGACCACTATTCTACTACAAGACTTATCGCTACAAATTATGAGACACAAGCTGCTGCTGCAACTGATTTGGGAGGAATAGAGATAGCAAGACATAGGCATGTAATTACGATTGGATTAGATACAATTACATATAATGAGAATGCAGTGGCAATTATTATAGCGGCAGGAGAAGCAAAGTCAAATATTTTAAGAGATTCCATTCAATCATCTGCAACAAATCATTATCCGGCAACTGTATTACAGAAATTGAAAAATGCACGATTCTATCTTACAAACGGAGCTGCTCTACGTCTTCTTGAAAGACGTTTTATAGATATTAAAAATGAAGAAAAATTATCGAATTCATCGATTGAGAGGGCAATAATAAATCTTTGTGTCGAAAAGAATAAGGAATTAAATGAGCTGACAGAAAAAGATTATAAAGAAGATAAATTCGGAAAATATATTCTGGAGCATACTGGCAAGAAAGCTAAAGAAATAAGCAATGAAATTAAAGATGCGATTCTGAATAGATTTGATAAAGGGATAAGAACAATTGAAAACGAAATAATTCTTCATACGGGTCCTCATCATGATGATATAATGCTCGGTTATCTTCCGTATATAATTCATTTAGTAAGAAATAGTTCTAATACTCATCATTTCACTACAATGACAAGTGGATTTACGGCAGTAACAAATGCTTATATGTTAGAATTAATGATGATATTAAAGAAACATTTAGAAAATGATGAATTCAGGAATAAATTTACAGCAAAATATTTTACGCGTTCTTTTTCGGAAGGGAAAAGCAGAGACATAAATTTGTATTTAGATGGTTTAGCTGCAAAAAGCAGAACAATAAAACAAGAGGCGATCTCTAAGAGGCTTTTAAGAAATATGATCGAAATATACGAGGAAGATAATCTTATTTATTTAGGTGATAGAGTAAACGAATTAATAAATTATTTTACAACCCAATATCCGGGTAAAAAAGATATTCCTCATGTTCAGAAATTAAAAGGGATGTTGAGAGAATGGGAAGAGGAAATAGTATGGGCATATTTTGGATTCGACCGAGAACATGTTTCTCATCTTAGACTTGGATTTTATCAAGGAGAAGTATTTACAGAAAATCCGGAACATGATAGAGATGTAATTCCGATATTAAATTTATTAAGAAAAATTAAACCGACAATAATAACTGTGGCATTAGACCCTGAGGGGAGCGGACCCGATACGCATTATAAAGTCTTGCAAGCTACATCAGATGCTCTTCGAATTTATCAAAAAGAAACTGATACTTCAAATCTGCGTATTTGGGGTTATAGAAATGTTTGGTATAGATTCCATCCTGCCGAAGCGAACTTATTTATTCCGGTTAGCTTAAACTCATTTTCTATAATGGAAGATATATTTATGCACAGTTATGGTTCTCAAAAGGATGCAAGTTTTCCGAGTTGGGAAATCGATGGACCTTTCTGCCGATTAGCTCAAAAAATTCAAGTCGAGCAATATAATACAACAAGATTATGTCTAGGGAAAGATTTTTTCATTCACCATCCTATTCCTCGGGTAAGAGCAGCTCATGGGATGGTTTATTTGAAAGAACTTAATTTGGAAGAATTTTTTACAAAGTCTATTGAATTAAGGAAACTTACCGAAAATATTTAATTCGCTTCTAAGTCAGTGGATTAGTAGAATAATGTATTATAAAAGATAGAAAATGACTTAAAGTCTAATATTTAGTTTAAAGAGTGGAAGTTATTTTCTATCTTTCTTTCCATTATAATAA
>CALDDL010000197.1 GCA_937936675.1 uncultured bacterium | reverse complement strand
TTTTTCATATCCCTTTCGGATATCAATTCGCACTTACTTTAATTCCGCTTTTTTTTATTCTTCCTTTTTTAGTACAAAAGCAAAAAAATATATGGATCGGGATTATTATTTATGCGGCGATAAACGGACCTGCATTTGTAATGGTAGCTCTTGGATATGCTATTCCAAAGTAATAGTTTTATTACTCACGCAAAACAGAAATTTCGCTCGACATTATGTATCCCTACACAATCTTTTTGTAGCTGCTTTTATTGTGATTATCCTTACAAAGATTCTAATATCATCTCTATTATAGTTCTGCCATATATTGATTATCCGTGCGATGCCGCATAATTTAAATCTCTAAGCGAGTAACGACACCATGAAGTTTATTATATGGCAATTCATAGAACTGAACAAAATTAGGAGTCGCTCTTTTAATAACTGCGAAGAGTTTCATTAGAAAACGTTTAGCATGAATATCGTCGACACCATAAAAAATCACTTTCGGATCGACATCTAATTCTTTAATGATTTTATGTACGTTAGCTAATTGCATATAACCGATCTGAATTTCGACACCCGAAAGACCTTCTGAAATGTCCGGAATGAAAAGTTTTTGAACTCCGAATGGTTTATCCATTGTAACGACAGATACCATAATATTATGTTCGTAAATAATATTACCTCGAATAATTGTATGTACTATATAAGGAGGAATCATATCAAGATCGCGCGCAAAAAATACGGCAGTTCCCTTAATATTATTTCCGAGTTCGTATATCTGTTCGTAGCTTGTAAGAAAAGTATCAATGGGAAGTGAGCGAAAAGATTTTCTCATTGCATTATTGCCATAAGTCCATAACCATATTGTAAATAAAGGAATCAAGGCAATAATAATAGACCAATAACCGCCATGCGGAATTTTTGTAGTAACGGCGGCAACAAAAGCAAGATTAACTATAAACACAATGCTAACGAGAAACAATTTTAATTTATTACGTTGGATTCGGAAAATAAAGATCATAAATAATCCGCTTATTGCCATTGTAGCTGTAACAGCGAAACCATAGGCGGCTGCCAGATTACCTGACTTTCTAAAAACAAGAATCATTAAAATAACTGCTGCGAGCATGCTCCAATTAACAGCATTAATATATATCTGTGATTTTAAGTCTTCCGAAGTATATTTAATTTTCATAAGAGGCATTATGTGAGTTCTAATACCTTGATAGACAAGTGAGAATATAGCACTTATCATTGCTTGCGATGCTATGATTGTGGCTAATAATGTAAGAATAAGAAACGGGATATATAATATTTCAGCCTGCGATTTGACCATAGAAAAAAGAATATTAGAAGGATGCCCGTGGCTTAATGCAAAAACTCCCTGACCGAAATAATTTATTATGAGTGCGAAGAAAACAAAGTACCAAGCTTTTCTGATCGGTTCGCTTCCGAGATGACCCATATCGGCATAGATTGCTTCACCACCGGTGGCGCATAATATTACTTCCGATAAAACGAAAAATCCAGACCAGCCATTATTGATAAAAAATTCAATTGCATAGTGAGGGCTTACAGCAAAAATAATTCCGGGATATGAGGATAAAGAAATAATGCCGGAAACAAAAAGAGCTAGAAACCATAGTATCATTATAGGTCCGAATGATGATGCCACTTTATCTGTACCTTTTGATTGAACGGCAAATAGAAGAACAGTAATAGCGATTGTTATAATGATAATGGTATTACTGCTAATATGACCGATACCGGGAATAAGTTCAAGACCTTCTACGGCAGATAGAATAGAGATTGCCGGAGTAATTACTCCGTCTCCCATTAAAAGAGAAACACCAATAAAACCAAGAAATGTAACGAAAGCAATTTTGCGTCCAGACTTAATTTTGCTAGTAAGAATTTCTTTTAATACAATTGTTCCCCCTTCACCCTTTGAACTAAGACTCATTGCAAGTATCGCATATTCTAATGTAACAAGAATGATAAGAGTCCAGAATATAAGTGAGAGGATTCCCATTATATTATCGTGAGTGGGAGCGGTAAGTAATAGAATAACCGTGAGTGTATATATCGGGCTAGTTCCGATATCACCGAAAACGAGTCCCATCGCTTTAACTATCGATCCGAATCCGGAATGAGAATGTGATTTATCCATATTATTCTATTTTGCTCAAATTAATTTCATTTTCTGTTGTTGCGATAGCGGCTGCAACGGCTGCATCACCGGTAATATTTGTAACAGTTCTGCACATATCTAAAATTCTATCTACTCCGATAATTAAAGCAATACCTTCTTCGGGGACGCCAACGGACTTTAGAATTATTGCAAGCATAATAATACCGACACCGGGAACAGGAGCTGTTCCGATAGAAGCAAGCACCGCCGTGAAAACAACAGTTGCCTGTTGGGCTAAATTTAAATCCATTCCATAAACTTGTGCTATAAATACGGCAGCAACTCCCTGATATAACGCCGTGCCATCCATATTAATTGTTGCGCCAAGCGGCAGAACAAAGCTTGTAATGCTTTTCGAGATACCGAGATTTTCTTGGCAGCATTCCATATTCACAGGTAAAGTGGCGGCAGAAGAACTGGTACTAAATGCAATAGCATGAGCTTCTCGGATTGCTTTGAAAAATTTTAAAGGTTTTATTTTTGTAAATATCTTAATGATTGATGAGTAAACAAAGAAAGTATGAATAACAAATCCAATTAGTACAGTCAGTGAATACCAAATTAATGTTTGAAGAATTTCATAACCAAATTGAGAAACAGTGGCAGCTATTAATGCAAAGACTCCGATAGGTGCAGTGTACATGACCAATTCTACGAGCTTAATCATTGCTTCGCTAAGTCCATCGAAAAAATTAATTACAGGAGAAGATTTTTCTTTATTAATCATTGTTAGAACCATACCGAGTAAAACTGCAAAGAAAACTATCTGAATCATTTCGCTTTGTGCGATTGCTCCGAAAGGATTTTTGGGTACTAGATTTACGATCTGATCTGTAATGCTATAATCAATTTTATTATGAAGAGTATTAGCGGCATCATTTTGATAGGCTGAGAAGAGATTTTCTTTCGTATCGGCATTCATAATCTCCCCGGGGCGGATAATATTTGCTAAGACTAAACCGATTGTAACCGCTATTCCGGTAGTAACCATATAAAAAGAGATCGTCTTTCCGCCGATACGAGTGAATTTGCGAATATCACCAAGACTGGCTGCGCCGACAATTAATGAAGAAAGAACCAAAGGCACGGCAACCATATTAAGGAGACGAATAAATATATCGCCGAGCCATTTAATTTCAACGCCATAATCAGTTATCGAACCAAACAAAGCCCCTGCTATTAATGCAATAATAATCTGATTATGTAGCTTGGGCATTTTTATTTTCATAGTATCATTTTTTATTTGAGTAGTTAATTTAATTTTTCCTTATCTTCAAAACAATTTTTTTGAAGAAATAAATATGATTAAAGGTAATTCAAAAAATGAATTGGTAAGAGGACTTGGTCTCGTTGCTGCTATTATGCTAGTGGCAGGATCGATGATTGGTTCAGGAATTTTTAGGAAACCGTCTTCGATTGCCGAGCAATTAATGTCCCCCGAACTAATGATTCTTGTATGGGTCGGTGCGGGATTAATTACATTAATCGGTGCAGCAATCAATGCCGAGATATCGAGCATACTGCCAAGTACAGGCGGACAATTTATTTATTTCAAAGAGATGTATGGCAAGTTCACTGCATATCTGTATGGCTGGTCCGTGCTTGCGGTTATTCAGACGGGCAGTCAAGCAGCTATCGCTTATGCTTTCGCAGAATATGTTGGTTACTTTATAAAATTCCCCGAGCTTCCCAAATTTTTTACCGATATGCATTTTTATCTTCCTGCAATCGGAGAAATTTATCCACTAGTTAATTTCGGAACTAAGTTTATTGCAATATTAGTAATACTATTTTTAACTGCGGTTAATTATGTCGGTGTGATCTTCGGAGGCGGAGTTCAGACTTTTGTTACTTTTGTAAAAATAGGGACAATATTAATTTTGTCGTTTCTGCTTTTCTTCTTTGGTCAGGGTTCGTTATCGAACGTCTATCATAATTTTGCACTTGAGCCGCAAGTAAGCGGTAATTTAATATCGATGATTGGGTTAGCACTTGCCGGTGCATTCTGGGCTTATGACGGATGGAATAATTTGACTTTTGTCTCGGGTGAAGTGAAAAACGCACAAAAGAATGTTTCTCTCGGATTATTATTCGGTACTCTAATTGTAATTGGCGTTTATGTTATAATAAATCTTGCCTATCTATATGTAATGCCGATTGAGGAGATCGCAAAATCTCCTTTAGTAGCTGCATCAGCGGCAGAAAAGATATTCGGAAGTTCGGGTGGCTCGATAGTATCCATTGCAGTTATTATCTCTACCTTCGGAGCGTTAAATGGAAGTATCTTAGCGACAGCCCGCGTTCAATATGCAATGTCGGAGAATAAATTATTTTTTAGGGGATTAGGAAAGATACATCCTAAATATAATACACCACACGTTTCGCTTGTAGTTCAAGGTATTTGGTCTTCAATATTAGTCCTATCGGGATCATTTGATACAATTACGGATTATGTGATTTTTGCTTCGTGGCTCTTTTATATGCTCGGAGCTTATGGTGTATTTATTCTAAGAAAAAAAATGGGAAATTCGGAGAGGTACTATAAAGTATGGGGATACCCATATACTCCGATGATTTTTGTAATCTTCTCATTCTTGTTTTTGCTTAATTCTGTCTATGCGGATACAGAAAACTCAATGATGGGACTTATGTTAATAACCATTGGACTTCCATTCTATTTTTATTGGAATAAGAAAGGACGATAGACGGTTTATTCGTTTTTGAATAGTAACAAATTTATTATGCCCCGGAAATCGAGCATAATAAATTAATCACTTATCGATTTTAGCTGCTTTCCAGTTATATGAAAATTATTAAAGAAGGAGAAAATTAATTCCTATTGTACACCAAATGTTTCATTATAAAGCACCATTCCCTCTTCGATTACTTTATATGCTTCTTCTTTTCCAAGAAAACGATCAACAATCACATTCTTATGTTCTAATTTTTTATAATCTTCAAAAAATCTTTGAAGCTGAATAGTAGTATGAGGAGGAAGCATACTCATATCGTCTATATAATTAACTGAGATATCGTTATTTGCTACGGCAATAATCTTATCATCTTTTTCGTTCTCGTCAATCATCTCCATCAAACCAATAATTTTTGCTTCTATCATACAAAGAGGGTCCACATCGATAGAACACATTACAAGCACGTCAAGGGGATCGTTATCATCACCTAGTGTACGTGGAATAAATCCATAATTAGCCGGATAATGAACTGCGGAGAAGAGAACTCGATCGAGTTTTATTAATCCGCTCTCTTTATCCAATTCATATTTTGCTTTTGAACCTTTTGGTATTTCGATTATTGTATTTACTACTTGAGGGGCTAAGTTGCCTACTTTTACTGAATGCCAAGGATTTGAAACGCTTATTTCTTTCATATATTAGAATTATTTGTTATTATCAATGTTCAAAAAATAATGAAAAAAAGATTAAGAATCTTTTATTTGTGATAAAGGATATATAAAATTCTGTTACTAATTGTTATTATTAATTTCACAAACAAAACTAAAGGTTATGTTGAAAAAAATTCTTCTTTTAGTCCTTGCGATAATATCTATAATAAGCTGCAAAGAACAAAATTCAAAAAACGAATCAATTAAACCGACAAATGAAGTTTGGTTTATGCAGTCTTCTTTGGATTTAGGTTCAAAAATAAAAATGTATAGCAAAGATTTTGGAATTGCAGTTTCAAGAGGAAAGGGCGAAAGTGTAAGAGGAGTTTTATATCGTTTCGATGGAAAAAGCTGGGAACCACTATTTGATTATCCTTATTCTGATTCTCCTCAATTAGGTATGCTGCCCGATAGTTCGATTTGGATAATAAATCATCTCACACATTTCGGAATGTATCAACCGATATTGACATCAATTAAAAATGGAAAAGAAGAAAAAATTAATCTACCGAGAATGATGTGGGATAATATTGATTATGCAATGTTAATGGGGCTTTCTATTACCAAGAGTGGAAAGGCGTGGGCAGTTGGTCAGCAAGGGAATATAGTTTATTATGATGGTAAAAAATGGGTTACGCAATTCAGTCCCGTTCTTAGAAAAGAAGGGGAAAATTATATGCAGGGTGATCTCGAAGACGTTGAAATGGTCTCTGATAATGAAGGGTGGGCAATAGGAAAAAGTGGAGTAATACTTAAATATGAAAATGGAACATGGAGAAAATATAAATCACCGGTTGAAACAGGACTAAGTAAAATTTCAATGGTTGATAAAGATTTCGGTTGGATAGTAGGCGATAAGGGTACTATTCTTAATTATATTGATGGTGAATGGAAAATTGTTGAAAATAATTTTCGCGTTGGATTGTATTCTATAAAAGCAGTTAGCAGAGATAAAGCGTGGATAGTTGGCGATCGCTCAACACTATTAGAATTAAAGGATGGCAAATGGATAGAAAATGAATCGATAAAAGTGTTTGATGATTTTTTCTCGGATGTAGATATAATAAAAG
>CALDDL010000196.1 GCA_937936675.1 uncultured bacterium | reverse complement strand
AAAAAATGTAAAAAAGGTTTCACGTGAAACCGAAAGGAATAAATGAGGTATTTTGATGTAATTGTAGTAGGTGGCGGACATGCAGGAATTGAAGCAAGTATTGCTGCTGCTAAGATGGGATGTTCGGTAGCACTAATAACTATGGAAAAGGAAGCAATCGGTAGAATGTCCTGTAATCCTGCGATAGGGGGGAGTGCTAAAGGGCATTTAGTTCATGAAATTGATTCTCTTGGCGGAGCAATGGGTCTGATTGCCGATAAAGCAGGAATTCAATTCAGAACACTTAATAAATCTAAAGGTCCAGCCGTATGGGCTGGTAGATCGCAGTCCGATCGAAAATACTATACAATAGAAGCAATAAAAGCCGTAAGTGAAACTCCAAATCTAGAAATCATAGAAGATTCTTTAATGGACGTTTTTGAAGAAGATAAAAAGATCACTGGAATAAAAATAAAGAGCGGTGAAGAGATAAAATGTAAAGCAGTTGTTTTATGCTCAGGTACTTTTCTTAACGGATTGATGCATACAGGAATGACTTCTACCGAAGGGGGAAGGTATGGCGAACAAGCCTCCAAAGGATTGACAGAATCTTTTACCCGAATGGGATTCGTCTCCGGAAGACTTAAAACAGGAACGCCTCCTCGTCTTCATAAAGATTCGATCGATTGGGATAAATTAGAAGTTCAACCCGGAGACGATCCGCCTCTTCCTTTTTCACGCAGAACCGATAAAAGTAAGTTCCCTTATTTGCGTCAAGTGCCGTGTCATATAACTTATACAGACTTAGAAGTTCATAGAATATTAGAGACTGGGTTCGATAAATCGCCACTATTTACGGGTGTAATAAATGGTGTAGGTCCAAGATACTGCCCCTCGATTGAAGATAAAATTGTTCGTTTCGCAGATAAAGAGCGTCATCAATTGTTTCTCGAACCGGAGGGGTTGGATGATGATTTAATTTATATTAATGGTTTTTCAACGTCTCTGCCTGTGGATGTGCAGTACAAAGCATTAAAAAAGATCAGGGGACTAGAGAATGTAAATATGGTTCGTCCCGGATATGCAGTCGAGTATGATTATTTCCCTCCGTATCAAGTGGATTTAACTTTAGAGACAAAATTGATAGAGGGACTTTACTTTTCGGGACAGATCAATGGTACATCGGGATATGAAGAAGCCGCGGGACAAGGAATTATTGCCGGTATTAATGCAGCATTGAAAATACAGAAACGGAAGGAATTCGTCTTAAAAAGGAGTGAGGCTTATATTGGAGTTTTAATTGATGACCTTGTGGGGAAATCGACAAATGAACCTTACCGAATGTTTACTTCAAGAGCCGAGCATCGCCTATTAATTCGTCAAGATAATGCAGATAGAAGACTTTATAAATATGGTTATGAATTTGGATTAATCTCGAAAGAACTATATGATGAGATGAAAGTAAATGAAACTTCGATTGCCGTTGCTAAAGAATTTTTCACTAAAACAAAGCTTACTCCGGAAATAATAAATCCAATACTAGAAAACTCGGATAGTTCTAAATTACAATTTTCTGAAACCGTGGACAAACTACTTAAGCGACCGGAGATTTCATTATCAAGTATAATTAAGCATCTTCCTCGCAACGGGAAATCAGAAATAGTAGAAACTTTAGAAAAGAATCCAATTCTTGCCGAGCAACTAGAAATTGAAATAAAATATGAAGGTTATATAAAAAGGCAGGAAGAACTAGTTCTAAAGATGGATAAATTAGAGGACGTTCAAATACCACTTAATTTTAATTATGTAAAATTAAAAACTTTATCAGCTGAGGGAAGAGAGAAATTAAATAAAATAAAACCAAGGTCAATCGGTCAGGCATCACGAATTTCCGGAGTTACTCCTTCAGATATTTCGGTTTTATTAGTATATTTGAAGAACTAAAAATTTGAGGGTTTGTTGGATCTTCAAGAACAATATTTACGCGAACTTAAAACTTACTTTTGGGATAATGGTATTAGTCCCGATGATTATCAATTAGAACGTTTTGCTAATTTTGCTACGTTAGTAACAGAAAAAAACGATCAAGTAAATCTGGTTTCGAGAAAAGATATTCAGAAAATTGTTGAGAATCATATTTTCATTTCAGCGTTTATGACTAATTTTATTCCCGATCGGATTTCTAAATTTTTGGATATTGGAACAGGGGGCGGATTCCCGGGAATTCCATTATCGATCATTCGACCAATGATGAAGGGCGTTTTGGTGGATTCAACTGCTAAAAAAATTGAAGCAGTAAAAGAATTTACAAATAAACTTAAGCTTAATAATCTTACAGTCGAAAATGATCGTGTAGAAAGTGATGAATTTATATCAAAATATGCAAATTCTTTTGATCTGATTGTAAGCCGAGCTACGGTGCCATTAGTCATTCTATTTCGTTATTCGATTCCGCTGATAAAAGAAAAAGCATATTTGGCGGCGATAAAAGGGGGAGACCTTTCAGACGAATTTAAAATCGCCGAGCTTAAATATAAGCCATATATAAAAAAATCAACAATATTTGAACTAGCATATAAACCTACTAATACGCGAAACGAAAAAGATAAGAAGCTTATTTTAATAGAGTTAAATAAATAGTTGAATAGTTCAGAGCGTTATTTATACTATCCAAGTCAAAGGGATGTGCTTTTTGTCTTTGGTGCAGGTGCATCAAGTGCTGATGGAGTTCCGCTTCAAAGAGAACTTCTCCCAATGATACTTTCCGGTGGTATCGATGAGATTGATAATTCCGAAATAGGTAAGTTATTTAAGGAATTTATTTCGGAAAATTTTAAGTATAATGCAGAAACCAATACTTATCCTGCATTAGAGGCGGTATTTGGTTTCTTGGATTATTTTATCCTACATAACGAGTCCCTAAATTCCAAATATCCTTTACACACTCTTTCTTTTATAAAAGAAAGCCTAATTACATTAATTCATTATGTGGTTAATGTACAAACCGAAAAATCGAGTAAATACTATCATCTTTTTTGGGAATCGATTTTTGAACATAATAAAAATATCTCTATAATTTCCCTTAATTATGATGATCTCTTAGAACAGGCATTTAAGTTCCTTTTTAAAACTCATGGCTATATTGATTATTGCATTCCATTGATGAATTATGAAAAGCATGATCATTTAAAGGATTTCAATTTTTGGATAAATCCTCGTCAACCAATAAATGTTCGCGAAGGAGAAGACCCAACTCCATTTAAGATTATTAAGCTTCATGGCAGTCTTAATTGGAAATATTGTAATTGCTGCAATCAACTTCTACTTACTCCGTGGGATAGAAAGATTGATTTAAATAAAGGGAAGCTTCTCGGTTATACATATCCGGATAATACCGAATATGAGTTTCATTGTCCGATAGACGGTACCGAATTTAAAACTCTTATTTTACCGCCGTCTCATCTAAAAAGCCTTCATCATCCAATCGTAAGTCAACTTACAAGTGAGGCATCACGAGAAATTTTAGCAGCTAAGAAAATAGTTTTTATCGGTTATTCTATGTCCAGCTCGGATATACACATTAAAGCACTTTTCAAAAAAATTGTAAAAGAAGGGCAGAAGCTTATTGTAATTAATCCCAAACAAAGAGAGACGTTAGAATTAAATTATAAATCGATTTCCGAGAATATAGAATTTATTTTTAAGTCTTTTGACGAGTTAGTAAGCGATAAAAAATTAATGCAAAAATTGTTGACTTCATAAGAAAAATTGATTATTCTGGTATATCA
>CALDDL010000195.1 GCA_937936675.1 uncultured bacterium | reverse complement strand
CAAAATTGACAAAAGGAAAAGTGTTTTTATGTAAATCTAAAGATGCTAAGATTCCCACGCCGGACTTAACACAATTATTCGTTGAAGAGTTTGAAGGACCTCATCCTGCAGGATTAGTCGGAACGCATATTCATTTTCTCGATCCGGTCGGAAGGCAAAAAACGGTTTGGCATTTGAATGCTCAAGATGTTGTGGCAATCGGATATTTATTTACCACGGGGTCTATAATGACCGAAAGAATTGTAGCTCTTTCGGGAAGCGCATTTAAGAATCCAAGATTAATAAAGACAAGAACAGGTGCTGCAATTACTGATATTATTGACGGAGAATTAAATGCCGGCGATAATCGAGTAATTTCAGGTTCAGTTTTATCGGGGTATAAAGCCGAAGGTGATTTTGGATATCTAGGAAAATATCATCAGCAGATTTCCGCAATTCCGGAAAATAAAGAGCGCGTACTTTTCGGATGGGCATCCTTAGGTTCTAATCTATATTCAATGAAAAATGTTGTTATCTCGAAATTATTCCCCAATAAAAAAATTGAATTTGATACTTCACTTCATGGCGGTAAAAGAGCAATTGTTCCTAATGGCAATTTTGAAGCAGTCATTCCTCTTGATATTATTCCTACATACTTATTTAGAGCAATGGCAGTAAATGATGTAGAAGAAGCCGAAAAACTTGGTCTATTAGAATTAGATGAAGAAGATTTGGCATTAGCTACTTTCTCTTGTCCATCGAAATTAGAATATGGACCGATGTTAAGAGAAAATTTATCAATTATTGAAAAGGAAGGTTAATTAAGTGAAATTCTTAAGAACTTTTTTAGATAATCAGGAGAAGTATTTTCATAAGGGAGCGAAATTAGAAAAGTTATATCCTCTTTATGAAGCGATTGATACCTTCTTATACACATCCGGGAGTGTTACTTCCAAAGCATCGCATGTAAGAGATGCAATGGACCTAAAACGAATGATGCTAATGGTTGTAATTTCATTAGTACCGGCAGTTATAATGGCACTTTTTAATACAGGGTATCAAGCAAATCTTGGACTTAAAGAACTTGGTTTAACTACTTCGGCACATTGGCAATCGCAAGTGGTCGAATGGCTAGGCTTAGGACACAATCCTAATAGCTGGCTTGCAAATATTGTTTTCGGGGCACTCTATTTCTTCCCTGTATATATAGTTACTTTGGCAGTCGGCGGATTTTGGGAAGTACTTTTTGCAGTGATTCGTAAGCATGAAATCAACGAAGGATTTTTTGTTACATCTCTTTTGTTCCCATTAATATTGCCTCCAAATATTCCTTACTGGCAGGTAGCAATTGGAATATCATTCGGTGTTGTAGTAGGGAAAGAGATTTTTGGCGGTGTAGGAATGAACATTTTGAATCCTGCGCTAACTGCTAGAGCATTTCTATTCTTTGCATATCCGGCACAGATTTCGGGAGATAAAGTGTGGGTGGCAGTTGATGGTTTAAGTAAAGCAACACCATTAGCTCAATTCGCTGATCCGGTTGTAACAATTGCCCACGGAACATATTCATTGTGGGATTCATTTATAGGATTAATCCCCGGTTCGATGGGAGAAACATCTGCTTTGGCATGTTTGATTGGTGCAATAATTTTGATTGTCTCTAAAGTTGGTTCTTGGCGAATAATGTTAAGCATTTTATTAGGTACAGTTTTTACAGTACTTTTATTTAATGTAATTGGAAGTTCGACTAATCCAATGTTTCAAGTGCCATTTTATTATCATTTTGTTGTAGGTGGGTTTGCATTCGGAACAGTATTTATGGCAACCGATCCGGTATCGGCGGCATTCACTGATCAAGGGAAATGGATATATGGGTTTTTAATCGGTGTGATGGTAATCTTAGTAAGAGTAGTGAATCCGGCATTCCCCGAAGGAATGATGCTAGCGATTTTATTTATGAACGTATTTGCACCAATAATAGATAAGATATTTATAAACAAAAATATTAAGAGGAGGCTGGCAAGAAATGTCGTCTGATAGCACAAAAAAAACAGTTTTGGTTGCTGCCGGTGTATGCTTCGTCTGCGCGATTTTAGTATCGTCAACGACTGTATCGCTTGCCCCTAAACAGGCAGTAAATAAAACTCTCGATAGAATTCAGAATATTTTAGCAGCGGGAGACGTTGAAGCAAATAATCAAGATCCGCAGGTAATTTATAAAGAAAAAATTAAACCGGTTTTAATAGAAGTAGAAACGGGAAGAATCCTTGATAAAAGCGAATATACTGACGAATTAAATCCCGAAAAATTCGATATCAAGAAGATGGTAAATATTCCGGAATATACTTATCAAATACCCTCCTCTGAAGATGCAGCAGGTATTAAGAAAAGACCGAAATATATGGTGATCTATGAAGTAATGGGTGAGAATGATACGGTAGAAAAATATATTTTCCCTATTTATGGCAAAGGTCTTTGGTCAACCTTATATGGATTTATATCCTTAGATAAAGAATTAAAGATAGTAAAAGGACTTACCTTCTATGAGCATGGAGAAACACCGGGTCTAGGAGGTGAAGTAGATAATCCTAAATGGAAAGAAACTTGGAAAGGTAAAAAAGCATTCAATGAGGATGGCAAAGTAATAATTCAAGTGATTAAAGGGAAAGTGGATCAAAGTTCACCTCAAGCCGAACATCAGATCGATGGATTATCGGGTTCTACTCTTACAACCCGTGGCGTGGATAACTTAGTAAGATATTGGTTAAGCGAAAATGGTTATGGTCCATTTCTAAAAGCTATGAGAGAGGGAGGCAGCCATGAAAAAATATAAAGAGGTCTTACTCGATCCGATATTTAATAATAACCCGATAGCACTTCAGATTCTAGGTATCTGTTCTGCATTGGCAGTAACTTCCAAATTGGAAACCGCAGTAGTAATGTCGCTTGCCGTTACGTTAGTTACTGCATTTTCTAACTTTTCCGTTAGTTTAATCAGGAAGCATATTCCAAGCAGTATAAGAATATTAGTAGAAATGACAATTATTGCATCTCTTGTAATTATCGCAGATCAATTGATCAAAGCTTTTGCATTCGATGTAAGTAAACAGCTATCGGTTTATGTTGGATTAATTATTACGAACTGTATTGTAATGGGAAGAGCGGAAGCTTATGCGCTCCAAAATCCTCCGGTGGAAAGCTTTTTGGATGGAATAGGAAATGGACTAGGATATTCGTTTGTATTGTTATTTGTAGGATTTTTTAGAGAATTAATTGGTTCAGGTAAGCTATTAGGATTTTCAATATTACCACTTACTACCGAAGGCGGATGGTATATGCCTAATGGTCTTATGGTACTTGCTCCGAGTGCATTTTTTATTATTGGATTTTTAATCTGGGGTATCCGCACTTGGAAACCAGAACAGAATGAGGAGGATTAAGAATGTTTGAACATTATTTAAGTCTTTTTATTAAATCGATTTTTATCGAAAATATGGCATTAGCATTCTTTCTCGGAATGTGTACTTTTCTTGCCGTATCTAAAAGAGTAGAAACCTCTATTGGACTAGGTATTGCCGTTATAGTTGTTCAAACTATAACAGTACCGATAAATAATCTATTATATCAGAATGTATTAAAAGAAGGGGCACTAGCTTGGGCAGGACTTCCCGGATTAGACCTTTCTTTCCTTGGACTTATTACCTATATCGGAACAATTGCTGCAATAGTACAGATATTAGAAATGGTCTTAGATAAATATGTTCCTAGTTTATATAATGCTTTAGGAATATTCCTTCCATTAATAACTGTAAACTGTGCAATTCTTGCAGGTACATTATTCATGGTCGAAAGAGATTATATGTTTGGTGAAAGTGTAGTTTATGGTGTCGGTTCAGGAACCGGTTGGGCGTTAGCGATAATAGCTCTTGCCGGTATTAGAGAAAAAATGAAATATAGTAATGTTCCGAAAGGATTAAGAGGTTTAGGAATTACTTTTATTACAGCCGGCTTGATGGCTATTGCCTTCATGCTATTTTCCGGTATTAAATTATAAGGAATTTTTAATGGACGGTTTAAATATCGTAATCATTGGCGTTGTAATGTTTACTTTGATTGTGTTACTCTTAGTAGCCATTATTTTATTTGCAAAAT
>CALDDL010000194.1 GCA_937936675.1 uncultured bacterium | reverse complement strand
AAGAAATTAAATGAATTCTTATCCGGACAGATTGAAATAGAAGTAAAAGTGCTTAAAACAAAATACCCGCAAGGTGCAGAAAAGATGCTTATCAAATCGATTACCGGAAAAGAAGTTCCTCCCGGAAAGCTCCCATTAGATCTTGGTATTGTTATTCAAAATATCGGAACCGCCTGTTCAGTTTATGATGCAGTAGTTAATGGTATCCCTGAGATAGAAGCATTTATGACTGTCTCGGGACTTGGAATTAATGAGCCAAAAAATTTAATTGTGAACGTAGGTACTCCGATAAATGAAATTTTAGATTTTTGCGGCGGAGTTAATGATAAGGCAATTAAACTAGTGGCTGGTGGACCAATGATGGGAGTGGCACAGCCCGATTTCAATGCTCCTGTAACTAAAGCAACATCCGGACTTCTTATCTTAACAAAAGAAGAAGCGGGCGATAATGAAGCAAGCAACTGCCTAAGATGCGGAAAATGTGTTGAGGCATGCCCACTTGATTTAATGCCTACAAAATTAGCTCGTTTAACTCAATTAGAAAGATTCGAAGAAGCCGATGAAGCGGGAATTTTAGTTTGTATGGAATGCGGTACTTGTACCTTCCAATGTCCGGCTAATATTCCATTAGTTCAATGGATTAGATTAGGAAAACAGAGTGCTTTGAAGATTAAGAAAGAAAAACAATCTGCTTAATATATGGAAAACAAAAATGGATAATGCTGTTAATCCTTCATATCGATTAGAACTTTCCAGTTCTCCGCATATACATTCGCGATGGACTGTAAAACAATCTATGTGGTTAGTAAATTTAGCTTTAGTACCTTCAATTATTTCGGCTGTAGTTTATTTCGGTTATTTCCAATTATCGATTTTACTTACTAGCGTGGTCTTCTGTTTGCTTACCGAAGCAGCGATTAAATATATCCGTAAGCGTCAGATAACTCTAATGGATGGAAGTGCCGTAATTACAGGACTTTTATTGGGATTAATTTTACCTCCTAATTTTTCTTTGGTATCTACTGCAATTGGAGCGGTGGTAGCAATAGGATTAGGAAAAGAGATTTTTGGGGGACTTGGAAATAATATTTTTAATCCGGCATTAGTAGGAAGAGCTTTTCTTCAGGCGGCTTTCCCTGTTGGTATAACTACTTGGCATCAGCCGAATTATGCACTAGATTCTGTCTCATCAGCCACACCGCTAGCAGCGTTTAAATTTGATAAGGTATTAACCGATATCACTCCGATGTTCTGGGGTAATATTGGTGGTAGTCTAGGCGAAACCTCTGCATTGGCAATTATTATCGGGGGTTTATTTTTAATATTTATCGGCGTAGTTAATTGGAGAGTACCGGCTTCGATGATTATCGGAATGCTTGTTTTTGGAGGATTATTTTGGATTATTGATCCGCTTAAATATCCGAGTCCGTTTTTCCAACTATTAGCAGGCGGATTTATGTTCGGTACTTTTTTTATGGCAACCGATTGGGTCTCCTCACCACTTACAAGTAAGGGAATGTTGATATTCGGATTTTTGATATCATTCATAGTAGTCATTATCCGTTTATTTGGAGGTTTGCCTGAAGGCGTGATGTATGCGATTCTTTTGATGAATGCTTTTGTACCACTAATAAATAAATATACATCGCCAAAAATTTTCGGAGTCGAAAAATGAAACTAATGGCGCACATGATAGCAACACTTGCAATAATAGGAATAGTATCGGGCGGAACGCTAGCGGTAATTAATAATTGGGCAGAGCCATTGATAGCCGCAAATAAAAAGTTAGTTACCGAGAATGCGATTTTCCTTGTTCAACCTAACGGTAAATCGTATGAAAAAGTGAAGAGTAAGGATAATGAAATATATAAGGTGTTCGATGAAAATAAAGAACTGATAGGATATTCTATAGTATTTACTGGAAATGGTTTTCAAGGAGCAATCAGATCAATGGTGGGATTAGATAAAGAGTTAAAAAAAATTACAAGTATCGAAGTTCTAGAACAATCCGAAACTCCGGGTCTTGGAACAAGAATCACTGAACCTTCATTTAAAGATCAATTCAATAACTTAGAAACTGAGCCTCAAATTAACTGGTTAAAAACTCCACCCGAAAAACCAAACGAGATAATGGC
>CALDDL010000193.1 GCA_937936675.1 uncultured bacterium | reverse complement strand
ACATCAAAACCGATTTTATTCTTAAGATCATAATCTGCAAGTTGCTCCCAATTTATACCTTTATCTTGACTCTTATATACTCTGTACCCTTCGAAATCATATTCACCCGAAAAATTATCTTTAGATGTTTCTGCCAAGTCATCCCAAAAAATTGTTACGCTTCCGTCTCCTGCCGTTCCCGATAATTTCGGTGTTATCGGCGGTTTACTTATTTCAAAATCAAATTCCATAATCTTATAAGCAGAATTCATCGATGCCATCGCTTCATTATAATTTTCTCCTGCCACAATCGCCGTTACAAATTCGATCTTTTCTCCCGGCTCTAAAGTGTATGGTCCCGAACTTATCATTCCTGCTAGATCCAATCCTTCTGCCGGTATCGTTGCTGGATCGTCAAAATGGAGATTACTGCTATTGCCAAGATGAAAATATTTCGGTCCGAGATTAGATTCATATAGCGATCGGCTGCTTGCCATTAAACCATATTGTATAGTATCTAAATCTCTATCTTCATCATCATTATATAAGAAATAATGGAAATCGGTTACACCTTTTTCTACTCCATTAATTTTTGGAGTTCTCATAATCGAAACTCCGAAGTAGCCTGTTTTTCCGCCGGGCCATTCATTCGATATTCCATCATCATAAAAATACATATAACCTGTTTTTTTATCGAAGCCTACTTTATCATCAGAATACTCGGGAAGTCCGCCGCTAATATTTCCTACATCTATATCGGCATACATAGCGAAATAAACATTATCTAGGCGCTTATTGCTTTTATTTATCATCTCATATTTATAAAAGATTATATTCTGTGCGAACTTAACTCCATAAGTATAACCCGTTTGGCGCATTTCGATACCGAGTATCTGACGTGAATTAAGACTATCATTAAATACACAGTAGCTATCTTGATCGCTTTTAATTATCGGATTATTAAGTTCATCTTTCAGATGCCAACCGGTGGCTGGCCAGGTCTTCTTATTATCGCTCATTGCTACTTGAGAAAATTCGGGATTATGATATCCGCCTACTGCTTCCCATTCTTCATTACCTGTATGCCTGCCTTGAATTACGTTGCCAGGGATACCGACAAAAGGAGCGATGCGGTAGATATAATTTTTTCCGCTATTAATGGGAAATTCGCCCGAGGGACCTTGTGTAATTCTGCGCGGATATAATTTACCTCTATTCTCAAAGAATAGTCCGATATTACCGGCATTGTGAATTCCCGCGGCTCTATCTTTGATAGCATTCGCTTTCTCTAATTTCTCCGGTTTATCTTTATCCAAATATCTCTTATCCTGAGCATTCAATATAACGCCGGTTATCAAGATTAATATTAGAATTATTTTTTTCATCTCTTAAAAAATTTCCTTAATTAGTTAATTTAAAATCGTGCCGATAACCCTAATCGTATTGTGCGAGGTGGACCGAAATTAGAAGGGTCCCTGATATATTCAGGTGAGTTATCTCCTACAAATGTTAAGTCCGGCTCACCCGTATCGCCATATACATATAGTACATTACGGTGATCTGTTAGATTTAAAACCTCTACGAATGCTCGCATCGTAAGAGTATTAAAGAGTTCAAACTCTTTCCCTATTTCCAAATCGATCGTGTAGATTGCGGGCATTCTAAGAGAATTACGAATTACAAAACCGATATCTCTTCCCGATGGTGTGTATGGATATCCCGATGAAGCTCTGAATATAATATTCAAATCGGAATTGCCGAATATCTTTGAACCGAATATTTCAGGTCCATCATTCTCGGGAATATTAACCGAAGCACTCGCATTGAATACGTGAGTCTGATCGAAATCAAGATAATAAAGAAGAGTAGATTCAGAAGTGCCCGGATATTGTTCCGTTTCCGATGATGCGCTTCCCTTAGCCACCGAGAATGTATAAGCTAATCCACCCGAAAAATATTTATCCGCTCTTGCATCTAATGTTACTTCAAATCCTTTTATATTCGAGTAATCTTCATTGATATATTCTGTATAACCTGTATATCTTCCATCAACGAA
>CALDDL010000192.1 GCA_937936675.1 uncultured bacterium | reverse complement strand
TCTATATCATAAATAAATAAGTCATGTATATACGCCATCCCGGGATTATCGTAATCTAGTTTAGCATATATAATCTGATTTTTATCACCGACGAATTCAACGGTGGAACTAGCTAAAGAAACCAATAATTTGTCAGTTGAATCAGAAATAGTATGTAAATAGATTGAAGATAAACCGAAGTAGTCATTTTTCTTATTACTTACATATAAAAATTTCTTACCGTCAGGTGAAAAATTTGAGTGAAAATTACCAAATCCGGTAGATAGAATTTCTTTTCCGGCAACTTCATTATTTCTAACATCGCTTATTCTTTTATTATAATCCTCGATTAGAAATTTACTCCATTCATCATAAATCTCATCGCCATCTTTACCGAGAACATCCTTGAATGCTGCATCAACAGTAAAGTTAGACCACTTACCAAGTTTGCGTGTAATTTCAACAATCTTATCTTCACCATATTTTTGGGCGAGGTATCTCGTTAATGCAAATCCGGAATTGTAAACAGATTCATTTCCTAAGCTTGTTTTATTAAAAACACCCATTTGATTCCAAGTAAGAAGTTTACCATCAAGAGCATAAGATCGGAGGATCATATCTCGATGGCTATCCCAATTATCATAATTAAATTCTTTACGCATATATTGGGCGGTTCCTTCTGCAAACCAAGCCGGTATATTAATCGTAGCCACAGGATAAGAAGCAATAAAATTAGGAAATCCATAAAGAATATCAGGTCTTCTCTTGTCTTCATAATTCAAGAATTGTAAATAAACTGCCGGTATAGCTCGGGATAATTTCATTGCTGATTGAATTTGAACGAGGTGAGTAAACTCATGAGAGATAACATTACGAAGCCAGTTATGCGATCCTCTTAAATCCATATCAAGAGCCGAGGCCCATATTTCTATTTTATTATCAAAGAAATATGTTGCGCCATTTGAATAATCATCTATATCTTTTATAACATAGTGCACAGATTCGGGCTCATATCCATATAAAGATGTAATCGGTTCCCATACATCATCACCAATTTTGGCAATGGTTTTGGCAGTCCTTTCTGCACCTTCATGAAAATGCACAGAAACATACTTCCCTTTTATAGTAAACCAATTATATTCAGGATGAAATTCATCAAACTGTGCATTTATTACAATCGTAAACGAAAAGAGCAAAAAGAGGATTTTTTTTAACATAATAAATTCTTCGAATTTTTTAGAGATTACTTAATAACTGCTATTTTAATAATTTTGTTGCCGGAATTTCCTGAGTTACCTTTTATATCAACATGAGCATAATAAACACCACTGGAGATATTCGATACATCCCAAACCGTTTCATTCTCGAATCCGCCAATGCCGCTTGAATTTAATTCAGCCACAAGAGCACCTGCAAGATCGAAAATCATAATTTTTATTTCCGAACTTTCTTGTAAGTAGTAACGAATATTTGTTTTATTTCCTGTAACAGGGTTCGGATAATTATAAACTGATTTCTCGGGTAAAAATTCCGACGGAATATTTTTCACTGTAGCCATCGGGAAGAAGGAAGTTCTTTGATAATCAGCAAATTCTGAACCCCACAATTTATGACCTGTCATACCTATATCGAATATTTCAACATCGGATGAATTACTAATTACGCCTAAAGCAGTGTGGCTGGTATTTCCGGGAACCGCTGCATTAAATAGAAAAAGTTTTATTTTATTACTTTCATTTATTGCTAATGGATATCCTTCTAACACTTTTCCGTTTCTTAAAGCATATAATTCACCTGAATCAGTAACAGAAATAATTTCATTTATTCCATCATTATCTATATCGGAAGCAACAGGTTCACCAACAAAAGTTTTATTCTCATCAATCGAATAAGGGAAATTCTCTTCCAATGAGCCCACTAAGTTATAGGCAATTATTTTATTTCCATTATTAAATACAATTGAGTTTTCTCCTTTACCTGTAATATCTGCAAGCATAAAACTATTTATTTCTATCGGAGATTCCACAGTAAATATTTTCGAACTATTATCTTCATTTAAGACTATAAATTTATTCCCCTTCGTAAGAATTATTGATACGTACTTTCCATTTTTATTCTTTGTTAAGGCTGCTTTTATCGGTGTTTCTAGAAATGAGTAAATATTGTTTGATAAAAGAGAATAATAGTTTTTATCAGTAAGAATATAATTAGGGATTCCGTCATTTAGTACTTGCAATAACTTTTCATCTTTAAGAGTATGAATAATTTTATCGGCAGTAAACGATTCTAATGATAAAGTATTAATATCAAAAAAGACAGAATAAATGTTGTTTGATACACCAATGATAATTTTTACTCCGCTATTCAAAATAGTATTAACAGATACCCAATTTATTTCTGCCGGAAACATGATAGTTTTGATATTATCAATAGCTCCTACTTTCAGGATATTAAGGTTTCTTCCATATCCGCCCATAATATATTTATTTCCTTCATGATCAAATACTGCAGGAGTAATTTTTGAGAAGAAATCAAATTCCGCTTTATAGTTACCTTTATCATCTAATTGAAATAACTTTCCATTATATAATCGATAATATCGATTAGCACTTGCGAAATTTATCCCAAAGAGATTAGCCGAGTTATTATCTACTAACATTTGAGTTGATAGGATTCTATTTGCTGCATCAGATTCATATCGAACATTAAATGACATAATAGGAGAAACATCACTAAAATTATCAATAGTTATAAGTGAATTAGCACCTCTATTTGATTTTGAATCAGGCTTAGAATCATAGTTAAAAATATTTTTATAATATTTCGATTTATTTCCTTTGAACCAGAAGTCATCTTCTGTTGCCTGTCCATAGACAGTCTCTCCAAAAATATCATAAAATCTTTCTCCGATATCTTGGATACCATCAGCTTCAACTAAATCAACACCCTTATTCAATAGGTCTGCATTAATTTCATTATTATCGATCTTATCATTTATAATCTTTTCATCAATATGCCAAATATATAAACCGTTTCCGGCGGCAGCCCAATCATATTCATCAATATCCACGATTACACCTTTAAGCGTATCAGCAGAGTACCATTGGAAGCTATTGCCACCTTTAGTATAATTTGCACTATAAGTTTGATCACCAATCTTATAAGTAACAGTAGCTCCGTCCTTATGAGCGTCTCTATTTCTATTCTCAATCAAATAATATTCATTATTATTTATAGGTAGCTTGTAAATCGCCGGAGTACCGGAAATATTAGATTGAGATGAAGCAACCGAATAAATATTTTCATTTGTAGTTATTGTAATCGGAGATTCCCAACCGAGAAATATTTTTTCCCAAGCCGATGGTTCTGGAGGAAATGTGCCGCTATATCCGAAAATTGATTCACCATCCATTAGTCCGGTTCTTCCTATCGCGCTTGTGCCGGTTTTAGTATTAAATAGATCAGGCAGACCAAGATGACTAGCTATGCTTGATACAATCAAGCCATTAATAGTCAATTCAATTAGAACATCACCTGAAATTGTGCTGATCTCTCTAGATTCGGTAGAAGGAAGAATTAAGGTATTAGTTACTAATTTATTGGGAAGATTAAATCCTGTAAATGAATTCCCAAGAATTTCTTTAAGAGATTTTAGACTAAGATAGATAGAAGGAATATCGCGCTCACCTCCTATACTTCCCGGAGGATTAAACTCCTTGCCTACTCCTGCATGAAAAACAACAAATAAATCATAAGAGCTAAAATCGAAATTAGAATTTTGCTGAGATATTTTATTCCAAACTTCTTGAGAAAACTTACCGAGAGGAGTTAAATCATTGGGACTCTGTGGAGTCGGTGAATAATTTCTCATTGTTTCATTTAAAGTAATTACTTCCGGAAGTACAGTATAATCAATAGAGAGTTTACCTTTAGAGACTTTATTAAAGTAATTTTTTGCAAATAAAAGATGATTCTCAAAATATTGTTTATCAAATGGCAATGGATCAAGTATCGTATCGCCATAGTTCTTAGAATAGATAGAACCAAACTTTCCATTACCGAAAGTATTTTGATCAGTATCCTGTTGAAATTCTGCCATTACGGCAAGAATTTTAATATGAGATACTTCTTTAGCTTTGACGTTAAAAGATTGGGCAGATAAACTGCCCAAGCAAATCGTAAAAATTAATAAGAGATACTTTTTCATATAAAATTATATTCCGCGAGGGAAACCTTGTTTTTGAATAGTAGTATTGCCCCATCCGATAAGAAGGGTGAAACGCAATGTATTAGATAAAGGATGGTTTTCACCATTCTTGAAGAGATCAGTAGTTATATAACTAAAATCAAATCCATATAAATCATATCTTATACCTGCACCAAGAGTAGCAAATTTTCTATTTCCATAAGCAGGGTCTTCATAGAAGAACCCTAGTCGAAGAGCGAACATAAAATCTTCGGGAATTCCGTACCAGTATTCTAATCCCATCGATGTTACTACATCTCTAAGTTCTTCGCTCAATGGCTGGTCTGCCCATGCAGTAAAAATTGCTTTATAAAACTCATCTTTCTTTTTTGTTGAATCGGGACGGCTTACTAATAGTTTAGAAAAATCAAGCGTCATTGTAAGCGAATTATAATCATCTTCAAAAAAGCGAGTTGCAAAACCAAGTCGGAAGTTTGTGGGGATTGGATCTGCCTGTGCCTGATCTATATAATATATTTTAGGACCAATATTAGAAAGATTTATACCGACACTAAATTTATTGCCAATATTACCGATAAACGGAATTTCCAAATTTTCTGGTCGCCACATTGTTGCTACGTCAAAACTTACAGATGTAGCTACACCTTTACCTTGCTCCTGTTCGGTTGGTTTATCGGATAGACGACTATGGATAAGGCGAAAATTAAACCCTAATCCCCAGTCAGTAGAAACCTTAGTAGCATAGCCTAAAGTTAAAGCAGCATCAAATGACCTAAAAGTACCAATAGGGTCAGGTGAATTAGAAGAAGTTCTAACGAACTCACCAAAATTCATATAAGTAACACTAGCAGTAACACTACCTGCCAAATCATCTATATATTGTCTATATGTAGCATAGTCATAAAAAAGATCAAGTTGAAATTGTGGTAACCAGTTACTATGTGTGAAACTAACTTCCGAACCGGTTAAAAACGCTATACCGGCAGGATTCCAAAATATAGCAGCAGAGTTGTCTGCCAATCCTGCTCCTGATTCTCCTATACCACCTGCTCTAGAATCCGGTGCTAATAAAAGAAATGGTACAGCCGATTCACCTTGCGCATACGTAGCTTTTGTATAGACAACCGATATCATTAATATCAGAATAAAAATCATTCTTTTCATACTTTATTTACCTCCAATTATTTGCTATTATCTTATTACTGCTAATTTACCGAGATAAGAATTTTTAAATTCACCATCTGTGGTTTCTACAATTAATTTATAAAAATAAACACCATTAGCGATCTGATTGCCATCAGCATCTCTTCCATCCCAATTAACTCTTACAAATTTATCAAATACATTGAATGCTTCAATTTCTTTAATTAATCTGCCCGCTACTGTATAAACCTTAATTTTAATATCAATTGGCTTTGTAAGATTATGCTGAAAAGTAAAATCCGTTTCATTAGAAAAAGGATTCGGATAATTATAAATATCACTGAGTGTAATTGTTCCCTCGTCAACTACGGTAAAGTATGTAGTTGATTCAGAAAAATTATTAAATACATCCCAAGCTTTAATTCTTATATTATGATTGCCTAATTCTGTTCCGGTAAACTTGAACTTAATTAAACCGGATTTACCACCTGAATTGAGATCGCCGATAAAATAATTAGTTAGGTCCAAAGTAGCCGTTTCGTTTCCGTCAAGAATTCCTTCTAACTTATGGCCTATCCCAGTACCCGTAGTATTTAATCCCGTTTCATCTTTTAGTTTTACAAGTAATGTAAAATCACGATTGACAAGATTAGAGTTTTCAAAAGATATATCATCAAAAAAGACTTCCATTTCGGGACCTTTACCATCATTAGATGCATTCGGATTAGTTCCTCCAACGCGAATTTTATTAGTAACACCAATACCATCATTATCTTCATTAAATATATATGAGATTATCTTGCCATTTTTATTTTCGTAAGAAATGTCTTTAGGTACTGTAAAATCGGTTTGGAAAAAACCATTATTAATAGCTACTCTACCACGATAGATCAACCCACCTTGCATCGTAACGTTATAATTCATCTCTTTAATTTCGACATTTCTTTCAGAATCATATACACTTAT
>CALDDL010000191.1 GCA_937936675.1 uncultured bacterium | reverse complement strand
AGAGCATCTTCGGCTTTCAATAGCGATATCACCCTGTATGTATATGCGTAAACGCTATCCTTCAATAATGCGAAAGGGAGTTTTTCCCAAGCGGTCGGTTTTTTCTGATTAGCGGGATCAGCCCACCAATCGGAATAATGGAAATCGAGAAGGAGTTTGAAACCGTGCGCTTTAACCTTTTTCGCAATCTCAAGTGTGCTCTCAAGTCCGCAATACCAATCACGTGGAGTATGCCATAAACGAAGGCGGATATAGTTTACACCATTATCGCTAAGTATATCAAGGAGATTAGTGGTCTTACCATTTACGGAAAACTTCCCGCCGAATGCGTCAATCTGCGGGAATGTAGAGATATCCGCTCCACGGATAAAATCACTCTCAGAAATATTATAGGTATCAACTATAGAATAACGACTACCAAGAATAACAGCATTGTCATGCGAGGGAGTATTTATATTTCCCGTTTGTCCCGAGGCAATCGAAAAAGAAAGAATAAAAAATATTAATACAAAAAACTTCAATACCCTGAACCCGATAAATTTATTCATTCATAAATATAATAACTTATCGGGTATTTATTAATAAAAAATACTAATCAGAATTTTCATTTGATACAGATTAATATACTTTGTAAACAACAGCAAATACTCTTTTACGGATGCTATATCTTTTATTGTGAATTTTGGAAGTTATTCTGAAAGAGGGATATTCTTGGAGTACTCCTTATTAATTCCTTCCATTAAAATAATCTTTATTAAAGATTGATAAGGGACATCTCTTTTATTTGCCATATTTTTTAGTCCCTCGATTAGATGTTCCGGTAATCTTAAAGAGATAGTTTTAGTCGATGGTTTTAGATTAGTAAAAGTAACAGTTTTAGATTCAGACCAATCGATATATTTAGTGGAGTCATTCTTTTTCCAAAACTCTTTTTCTTCAGCTATACTTTTAAACTTAGGAATCTTTTTTAATTTGCTCATCATAAACCTCTTTTTCTTTTTTATTCATTAACCGAGCAGATATAACTCTAATTTTATTTCTTCTTATAGTAAAGACAATAAATAACTTTTTATCAATATCGGAGCGTCCGAGAATGAAAAATCGTTTTTCATTTTCTGAATGTTTAATGTCATCGGCTATTAAGACGGGTTTATTAAAAAACACCTGCTCACACTCCTGAAAAGTAACAGAATGTTTTATCCAGTTCTTATCAATATTATGTATATCCCACTCAAATCCATCTACAACATCAAAGATATTTTCCATACTCTCTGTATATGTTGGTAATATACACAATAATAATAAATTAGAAATTATTGTGCAAGTATTTTAATAGCAATCAAATAAGTTATCTTCTATTATTTTCTATATAAATTTCCCCTTTTGGAAGTTCAGTAACAGATTTATAAATCTCTTTCACTTTTCTAAAATCATTATACATTAATGTTACATCGGAAACATTTTTCCCGAGTGAAAGAAACGGTGAATCGGTTTTGCAGGCAGAAGAAGAATTAATAGAAATAGCCGAGCTATTCTCAAAATGGAATTGCGCCAAATCTTTTGAAGGAGTACTCAATGAATTTCTAAATCCTGAAATATGAACACCTTCAATATCCTTACCCCAGATCATATGTCTTTCATATTTACCCGATGAATCGTAATCTGTAATAACGAGATTATCGATATTAAGATTTTTCACATAAGCGAAAGTAAAATTAGACGGGATATCCGAATAATCATTTATTGCCTTATTCTTGAGCGATTTCACTCCACGCGGTTTCTTGCTTCCTTCAAATGTTCTATGATTATAAAGATTATAGTTAATATTAGAGAAGTATAGATTTTCAATTTTTTGTTCAGGCCAGCCTGCTACGAGGATATGACCGTCATTGCTATTGATTGTGATATCATTGAAATAAACATTTTTTATATAACTGATCGGACCTTCCTCTTTTCGCTTTTCTATATCAAGAAAGATCGCATAACTGCCGCTCGGTCGATCGTTTGAATTATCATCCTTAAGTGCCGTTTCGATTGAGATATTAGAGAATCTAATATTCTCGAAAGTACCTCCGTCCTTAGCGAAGAAAGCTAATCCATATTGAGTATCTTTTATGATAATATTACTAAAGATGCAATTACGGATAGGAGCTTCTGAACGAGTGCCCAATTTAATTGCGGAGTCATCGCTTCTCATAACGCAATTTGTAACGACTAAATTTTCTGTCGGTCTCCCTTTAAGTGACTTGGGACAGATTACATCATCACCAAGATCGAAATAGGAATTGCTTATAAAGATATTTGTAGAAGATGTAGGATCAATACCATCGGTATTAGGAGCATCTTGCGGACTG
>CALDDL010000190.1 GCA_937936675.1 uncultured bacterium | reverse complement strand
ATATGAATTCTTAATATTCGTATTTTTTTTTCACCAGATTCGGAATTAACAAAGACGAAACCATTTTCACAAATAGGTTCATCGTATTGCGAAATTTGATAACCTTTTGGAAGGTCGGGATAAAAATAGTTCTTACGTGCGAATGTAGAGAATTCGCGTATATCGCAATTAACGGCAAGTCCCATCATAATAGCAAATTCAACAACTTTTTTATTAAGTACTGGTAATACGCCAGGATGTCCAAGACAAATTGGGCATATATTTGAATTTGGGGGATTGCCAAATTTTGTCGAACAACTACAGAATAACTTTGTTTTAGTCAATAATTGTGCGTGGATCTCTAATCCAATCACAGTTTCAAATTTTGTCATATTAATAAGGGATTAATGATTAAAATTAATTGTCACTTCCTTGATTATGGCAGACACCAACCAGTCGGCTAATTATTTTATACGTTTAATTAGCTACTATTAAGTTTTCGAATGAAATAAAAACAGAAAAAAGAAACACAAAATTTATTCTTTGAATTTCTAATTTAATGCATTTCCGAATGTAATAATTAAATATAATCATACTTTTAGATAACATAAAGAATGATTTTTTTTTAAATTAAGTATGTGAATTAATTCAAGGGATAAAATGAAATTAGATGTGATGATATTTGCGGCTCATCCTGATGATGCGGAATTGGGAATGGGAGGAACAATAGCTAACTTGACTTCTGGTGGAAGGAAAGTCGGGCTCATTGATTTATCTGCCGGAGAATTAGGATCGAGAGGAAATGCCGAAACGCGTAAGAAAGAAGCCGAGGAATCTACTAAAATTCTAAATATAACATATAGAGAAAATCTTGGATTCCCTGATGGCAATTTGAAACCCACTTTGGAATTTAGAAAAGTAATTGTATCTCTTATGAGAAAACATAAACCTGAAATAATATTTGCTCCATATAATAATGATCGGCATCCGGATCATATAGGGGTTAGTATGTTGATAAAAGAAGCAATGTTTTTCTCAGGTGTTACTAAATATGAAACGAAAGAGAATGGTAGTTTGCAATCTGCTTATAGACCGAAGAAACTTTTTTATTTTATGCAGACTTATGAATTTCAGCCTACTTTTATTATTGATATAAGCAAAACATTTAAGAAAAAAATGAATGCAGTTTATGCATACAATAGCCAATTTCATAATCCAAATGCGGCGAGTGAGGAACCAGAGACATTTATAAGTAGCCCTGAATTTATTAAATATTTAGAAGCCAGAGCAAAATATTTTGGTTTTAAAATTGGGAAAGAATATGGAGAGGCATTTTATTCGGAAGAATTAATGGAATATGACTTAAATTATTTATTGGAGGAAGCAAAATGAAAATTGCCTTTCTTGGAACAGGATTAATGGGTGAACCCTTAGCAGAGAAATTTATTGGTAAAGCAAAACAATTATATATTTATAATCGTACAAAAAGTAAAACTAGCGGACTAAAAGAGAAAGGAGCAATCGTAGCGGATTCACCGGAACATGCAATAAAAGAAAGCGATATAATTTTTACGATGGTTACGGATTATCCGGCATTATGTAATTTACTTTTTTCTGATAGATTTAATTCTTTTAATGAAAAGGCAATAATACAAATGAGCACTATTTCACCGGGTGAAAGTGAGTTATTGGAAGAGAGAATAGAATCGTTTGGCGGAGAATATATTGAAGCACCGGTGCTTGGGAGTATCCCACAAATTAAAGACAATTCATTAATGATTTTATGCGGCGGCAAAGAAAATTTGGTTAATAAATATAAACCTGTACTCGAATTGATAAGTGAGAATATCACTTATGTCGGGGGAATTGGTAGTGCGGCGGCAATAAAACTCGCATTAAATCAATTCATTCCATCACTTGCAGCAATATTTTCTGCAAGTTATTCTTATCTAATAAAAAATAATGTGAATACTATACCTTTTATGAACATACTTAAGCAGAGTGCTTTGTATGCTCCGACTTATGAGAAAAAGATAAGTAATTATGATTCGAGAAATTATGATAATCCAAATTTCCCTCTTAAGCACATGTTGAAAGATATAAATTTGATTGAGACTCAATTCAAAGATGCTAAAATAGATACAACCATAATTGAAGCGGTAAAAAAAATACTAATTAATGCAGTAAGAGAAAATCTCGGAGATAAAGATTATTCAGCTCTTTATGAGATAATAAATCCAAAAAAATAAGTCTCTAAAAATTTGTTGGAGAAAGTATGGAGAAGCGTTCTATACAGTATGGAATAATTTCTTTTTCGATAGTCTCATTTTTTTTAGTTTTATTTTTGGTTGATTTTGGACCGGGTAAATTCAACGCAGAGATAGTGGCAGCTGCTACAATAAGCATGGCAGTTCTATGGATGACAGAAGTGATTCCCTTATCCGTTACATCATTAATCCCATTAATTATTTTTCCCCTTTTCGGAGTCCTAGAAGCTAATTCAATTGCTCAGTCTTATATAAATTCAACAATATTTTTATTTATTGGCGGATTTATAATTGCATTAGCTATGGAGAAATGGAATCTTCATAAGAGGGTTGCATTGACTGTAATCCTGTGGTTTGGTTCGTCTCCTTCGGGAGTGGTTTTGGGCTTTATGATTGCGACTGCTTTTATTTCAATGTGGATTTCAAATACAGCCACTGCATTAATGGTGCTTCCAATCGGATTAGCAATTATGCATAAACTCGAAGACGAATATGGAAAAGAGGATATGTTACCATTTTCCAAGGCTTTAATGTTGGGAATAGCATTTGCCTGTACAATAGGAGGAATAGCTACATTAATAGGTACACCGCCCAATTTAGTATTTTTAAGAGTATATTCGATAAGTTTTCCGGAAAAGCCACCAATACTTTTCGGTGAATGGATTAAGATTGCATTACCAATTAGTATTGTGATGTTAATTATTTTTTGGTACCTAATAGCAAAAGTATTTTATCCTGTTAAGAAAGGATTAGAATTCGATCCGGTTATTTTAAGAAAGGAAAAGGAGTCTCTGGGCAAAACAACTTATGAAGAGAAAGTTGTAATGACGGTCTTTGTCATTACATCGCTTCTTTGGTTATTCCGAGTGGAATTAGATTTAGGATTTATTAAAATTCCCGGCTGGTCAAAATTACTTCCACATTATAAATTAATTGATGATGGAACAGTGGCAATAATGATGGCGTTCTTACTTTTTATTCTTCCTGCCAAATCAGATGAATCAAGAAGAGGGTATATTATAGATAATGATGTAATAAAAAAAGTGCCGTGGGATATAATTTTATTATTTGGAGGTGGATTTGCAATTGCCGAAGGTTTTATTAAGAGTGGACTATCAGAAATTATAGGGAAGCAATTTATTGCATTAAATGGATTTCCATTAATTATAATAATCGGAGTTATTTGTTTAGTAATAACATTCCTTTCGGAAGTAACTTCTAATACAGCAACTGCACAGATTGCACTTCCTGTATTAGCATCGCTCGCTGTTCAGATAAATACTGATCCATTACTGATAATGATTCCTGCAACCATTGCCGCTTCAATGGGATTTATGCTCCCGATTTCTACTCCTCCGAATGCAATTATTTTTAGCAGCGAAAGATTGAAAATAATTGATATGGTAAAACCAGGAATTTTCTTAGATTTTATTTGCATAGTAGTTATTACTTTATTATCATATTTACTATTAACCTTTTGAACCGTTTAAGAGAAATTATCATCTAACTTATATAAATTAAAAAAGGAGAATGATATGTCATATTATAATAATCGAGTATTAAGTTTAGGTTTTGATGAGACGATTGCAAAAATCGGTGAAGAATTGAAAAAAGAAGGTTTTGGAATACTTACGGAAATTGATGTAAAAGAGACGCTTAAGAAAAAGCTGGATGTTGACTTCAGAAAATACAAAATATTAGGAGCATGCAATCCACCCTCTGCATATAAAGTATTACAAGTTGAAGAAAATATTGGAGTACTGCTCCCTTGTAACGTAGTGGTTCAAGAAAATAAAGAGGGAAAAGTTTCAGTCAGTTTTGTTAATCCAATGGAATCGATGAAGAACGTTAACAATCCATTACTCGAAGAGACCGCTGCCGATATAACAGAAAAATTAAAAAAGGTTCTCAATAACTTATAAAATAAATAAGATATTTTTACCCCCGATTTTGTGTATTTTCAATGTCGGGGTTTTTTATTTTAAATGAGGCAGGAATGGCTAAGATAATATTAAAAAAGAATGAAGAAAGAAGGATTGTAAAAGGACATTTGTGGATATTCAGTAATGAGATTCATTTAATTGAAGAAAATCCTGAAAATGGAAGTATTGTAGATGTATATGATAGTAAGAATAAATTCCTTGGGGCAGGATTTTATAATAAGAATTCTCTTATCTCGGTTAGAATTCTATGCAGAAGAAGAATTGAAAATCTAAATGAATTATTCAAGGAAAGAATATTAGCTGCCTTTGAATTAAGAAAATCTTGTATCCCCGAGCGCGAATCTTTCAGATTAGTTTTTAGCGAAAGTGATTTCCTGCCTGGACTTATTATAGATAAGTATAATGATACTTATGTATTGCAAGTATATTCTTTTGGTATGGAAAAAAATATTGAGCTTATATGCGAGATATTAAAGAATGAGTTAGGTGCTAAGAATATTTTCTCGAAGAATGAAGAATATTTTAGAGTACTGGAAGGGCTTCCTACTGAAGACCATATTTATCTGGGAGAAATTACAGATGAAGTAATATCAGATGGTGAAATTAAATACAATATTAATTTTACTAAGGGACATAAAACCGGTTTTTATTTTGATCAATCTGATAATAGGCATTTCTTAGCGAAATTAGTTTCAGGTAAAACTATGATTGATTGCTTTTGCAATTCCGGAGGTTTTGGATTGAATGCAATAAATGGAGATGCCGTTTCGGTTTCATTTATAGATTCATCAGAGACGGAAATAGAAATCGTAAAAAAGAATATTAAGCTCAATGGATTTTCTTCAAATTATGAGTTGATTGTTGGTGATGTATTTGAAGAATTAGAGAAATATAAAACCGAAGGAAGAAAATTTGACGTTGTAAATCTAGATCCGCCTGCATTTGCCAAGAATAAAAAGAATCTTCTAAGTGCGGTTGCCGGATATGAGAAACTGAACAAACTTGGTATGGAAATAATCGTAAATGGTGGATTATTAGCTACTTCATCTTGTTCATTTCATTTAAAGAAGAAAGAATTTTTAGAAGCAGTTCAGAACGCGGCAAGAAAAGCAAAAAAAGAGATTAAATTAGTGTATTTCAATACGGCTTCGATGGATCATCCGTCTCTACCGGAGATGAATGAAACGTCTTATCTTAAGTTTGCGCTCTTTTTCGTAAAAGATTTATAGTTTTCTTTGATTATTTAAAGATTTTAAAGAATTTAGAGAAACTTTTAATTTTTCTTTTTGTAAAAATTACGTGGGATTTCATAACTAGGAGGATAAAATTTGGATATTACTGTTTTAAACGAACGGATTAGAAAAGAAAGCGAGTTTATCGACGTTCTATTCCATGAAATCAGTAAAGCAATAGTTGGTCAAAAAAATATGGTTGAAAAGTTGGTGGTTGGACTTCTTTCTAACGGGCATGTATTATTAGAAGGTGTTCCGGGACTGGCAAAGACCTTGGCAATCAAATCGCTTTCATCTGTTATGAAAGCAAATTTTCAGAGAATACAATTTACACCCGATCTCTTACCAGCGGATTTATTAGGTACTCTAATATATAATCAGAAAGATGGCAATTTTACTATCAAAAAAGGTCCGATATTTTCAAATTTTATATTAGCGGATGAAATCAACCGAGCTCCTGCCAAAGTACAAAGTGCACTTCTAGAGGCGATGCAAGAACGTCAAGTAACAATCAGTGATACAACTTTTCAATTAGATGAACCATTCTTAGTATTGGCAACTCAAAATCCGATCGAGCAAGAAGGAACGTATCCATTACCGGAAGCACAAGTAGATCGTTTTATGCTAAAGATCAAAATTACATACCCAAGCAAAGAAGAAGAATTAAAGATAATGCGAATGTACACAAATGATATTTCTGAAAATATAAACGCGGTAGTTACTAAAGAAGATATCATACGTGCTCGTAAGGTTGTGAAAGATATTTATATTGATGAAAAAGTTGAGAAATATATACTTGATATAGTTTTTGCAACACGTAATCCGGCAGATTATGGATTAAATGAATTGACAGATTTAATTAGTTACGGTGCCTCTCCAAGAGCGACACTTAATTTAGCCAATGGAGCGAAATCGATGGCATTTATTAAAAGACGCGGATATGTAGTACCTGAAGATGTAAGAAGTATTTGCGCTGATGTAATGAGGCATCGCATTGCCGTTACTTATGAAGCCGAGGCTCAAGAGATTAATTCGGATGCAATTATTCAGAAGATATTGAACAAAGTAGAAGTACCTTAAAATGCCATCAAACGAACAGATTAAGCAGATACGCCAAATTGAGATTCGTACTAAAGCATTAGTCAACGACATTTTTTCGGGAGAATATCATTCTGTATTCAAGGGGAGAGGTATGGCATTTTCCGAAGTAAGAGAATACCAACCCGGCGATGATATAAGGAGTATTGACTGGAATGTAACGGCACGTTTCGGACATCCATTCGTAAAAATATTCGAAGAGGAAAGAGAACTTACCGTTATGCTAATTGTCGATATGAGCAGTTCGATGGGATTCGGGAGCCTTCATAAAACTAAGCAGCAGATAGCTGCAGAATTAAGTGGTGTGCTTGCGTTTTCGGCTCTTCAAAATAACGATAAGGTTGGATTGATATTATTTACAGATAAAATTGAAAAATTTGTTCCTCCAAGAAAAGGGAAGAGTCACGTCTTAAGGATTATAAGAGAAGTTCTAACTTATGAACCTCAGGCAAAGCAGACAAATATTAAAACTGCATTAGAGTTTTTCAATCATGCCATAAAGAAAAAATCTATTGCCTTCCTTGTATCTGATTTTATGGATTTAGGATACGAAAAAATTATAAAGACAGTAAGTAAAAAACATGATTTAATTTCGATAGCGATAACTGACCCGCGGGAATTATCGATTCCTAAAGGTGGACTTATAAGAGTCTATGATGCAGAGAGCAATATGGTCAGACATCTTGATACAAGCTCACAAAGCGTTCAAGCATGGTTCAATGAAACTCTTAAAAGAAGATTGGAAATAAGAAAGAGTATTTTTATCTCAAGCAGTGTGGATTCCATAGAAGTAAATATCAAAGAAGATGATAATGATTCATACATTAAACCAATGATTAATTTCTTTAAAATGCGTGAAAAAAGATGGTAAAAATTTACAGATTAATTTTACTTTTATTTATATCAGTTGTTACAATAAATGCGCAGGATATAACAGTACAAAGTTATACAGATTCGGCGAGTTATTATGTAGGCGATTATATTCAGCTCCATCTTGAATTAAAATACAGTAAAAGCATTAAGCCAATTATTCCCGCAGTAAAAGATTCGGTGAAAGAATTAGAATTTATAAAGAATCTTCCTATCGAGAAAAAAGAAGATGGTGAGAATGTAATTGAAAAGCATACGTTCATATTTTCTAAATATGATTCGGCAGAAATAAAAATCCCGCCAATAATTATTTATTATACTCAAGGCAATAGTGCAGACCAAAAACAAACTCAAACTAGTGAGATAAAATTAAGCGTAAAAAAAATATTAGTAAATGCGGACGAAGAAATTAAAGATGTAAAAGAACCATTGGAAATAAGTTTAAGTCCATGGATTATAATTTTAATAGTAGTAGGAGTATTACTTTTAGCTTTATTGGGATATTATTTATACTCTCGCTATCAAAAGAAAAAAGCAAATATACTACCGGAAGAGAAACCAATTTATATTCCCGCATACAATATTGCTTTAGAGGCACTACAATCTTTAGAAGGCAGAAAATTGTGGCAGCAAGGATTGATAAAAGAATATCATACAGAAATTACAGAAATAATAAGAAGATATATTGAGGCTGATTTTAATATTCCTGCAATGGAAATTACATCGGGCGAATTGATGATAAGTTTAAGTGAAGTGATTACGGAGGATAAAGAAATTTTAGATTCTGCAAACAGATTTTTTGAGAATGCAGATATGGTAAAATTTGCAAAGTTTAATCCAATGCCAAAAGTGAATGAGGAGATGATGGCACAAGCTTATGATTTTGTGAAGAAGGCAAAAGAGATAAAGGAAAGAAATAACGGAGTAGCAATAAATGGGTGATGTAACGTTTGCATATCCGATATTCCTATACCTTTTAATACTGATACCATTGCTTAGTTATTTTTATTGGAAGAAAAACAGATATCTTTTTACAGAGCTAAAATATTCATCATTCGATCTATTCGGAGAAGCAAAAGAAAGCATTAAAGAGCGATTGGCTCATCTTCCTTTTATATTAAGAATGATAGCTTTATCACTCTTTCTAATAGCTATGGCACGTCCCCAATCTTTTTCTTCAGGTGAAAATGTTTATACCGAGGGGATTGATATTGCAATGGTTCTTGATATTTCTGGAAGTATGCTTGCAGAAGATTTTAAACCAAATAGATTAGAAGCTGCAAAAAATGTAATAGATAAATTTGTTAAAGGAAGGACTACCGATAAAATCGGATTGGTGATTTTTGCCGGTGAAAGTTTTACTCAAGTTCCGCTTACTATTGATTATATGGTATTAAGAAATTTACTTAAAGAAGTGTATAGTGGAATGGTGGAGGATGGTACCGCAATTGGTAATGCGATTGCAAATGGTGTTAATAGATTAAAGACTAGCAAAGCAAAAAGTAAAGTAATGATTCTCCTTACAGATGGTGTTAATAATTCGGGAGAAATTGACCCTATGACAGCAGCACAGATCGCTCAAAAATTTGGCATAAGAATTTATACAGTTGGCGTGGGGTCTATGGGGCAAGCGCCATATCCATTTAATACTCCATTCGGAAGAAGATATCAGATGGTTCCTGTGGAGATTGATGAAAATCTATTAAAAAATATTTCTAAGCAAACTGGCGGAAATTATTTTAGAGCCACAGGAAATAAAAGTTTAGAAAATATATATAACGAGATCGATCGTTTAGAAAAAACAAGAGTAGAAGTAACATCATATAGAAAAGCAGCAGAGCTTTTTTATAATTGGGTTTGGGCAGGATTCTTTTTTCTTCTCTTAGAATTTTTTATTACAAAATTATACTTAAGGAAAATGCCTTAATATGTTCAGATTTGCTAATCCGGAATATCTTCATTTATTATATATCATTCCTATAATGGTCTTGATATATTATTATTTTTATAAGAAGGAAAAATTATTTTTAGAAAAATTTATTGGACTCCAATTACATAAGCATGTAATCCCGGAAAGAAGCACGATAAAGAACCATATAAAATTCGGTATTTATTCATTTGCGTTGGTTCTTATAATATTAACATTAGCGAATCCACAGATAGGAACTCGAGTGGAGGAAGTAAAACAGCTTGGTATAGACGTATATATAGCATTGGATGTATCGCTTAGCATGAGTGCTGAAGATATTAAACCGAACCGATTACAAAAAGCAAAATTTGATATCTCTAAGTTAATTCAAAAATTAGAAGGAGATCGAATAGGATTGATAATATTTTCAGGCAGGGCATATATTCAGTTTCCGCTTACAACCGATTATGGAGCGGCGAATTTATTTTTAAATACTGTAAATACAGGATCGATTCCGCAACCGGGTACCGCACTTGCCGAGGCAATTGATCTGGCGTCTGATTCATTTAAGGAAGATAAAGTAACAGAAAAAGTAATTATTGTAATTTCTGATGGAGAAGATCACGAAGGTGATATCGAAAAGGCTATAGATAAAGCTAAGGATAAAAATATAAAAATATATACAATTGGTATCGGTTCTATCACGGGTGTACCAATTCCTGTTTACGATGAAAGAGGAAATAATCTTGGATTTAAAAAAGATTTATCAGGAAATACGGTTTTAACAAAATTAGATGAAAATACATTAAAACAGATTTCTAAAGATACCGGCGGAGAATATTTTAAGACTCAGCAAAATTCGGATGAACTAAATGAAATATATAATAAGTTATCTAATTTAGAGCAATCAGAATATGGCACTAAGAAAGTAACCGAATATGAAGATAGGTATTATTATTTCCTATTTCCCGCACTACTATTATTATTTGTCGATGCATTTATATCCAACAGAAAATCAAAATTATATCAGAAATTATATAAAAATAACGGAGACCAATGATACGTAATTATTTATATATTATAATATTTCTTATACCGGTAATGGTTTCGGGACAGTCATTAAGAGAATTGAATAATGACGGTGTGGATAAGTATAAAGAGAAAAATTATTCTGATGCGGAAGTAGCATTTAAAAAAGGGATTGAAAAAGATTCTACATCATTCAAACCGCATTTTAATCTTGGCGATGCTTTATATAAACAAAATAGATTAGACGAGGCAATAAAATCATTTAAGAAATCGGCTGAGATAACCAATGATGATGTATTAAAAGCAAAAGCATATCATAATCTTGGAAATTCTTATTTAAAGCAACAGAAATATAAAGAGAGTATCGAAGCATATAAAAATTCGCTTAAAAATAATCCACAAGATTTAGAGACAAAATACAACTTGTCTTATGCCTTGAATCAATTGCAGCAACAGCAGCAGCAACAAAATCAGGATAAGAATCAGGATAAAAACCAAGATAAGAATAAAGACGATCAGAAAAATCAAGACCAGAATCAGAACAATCAAGATCAAAAGAAAGAAGAAGATAAGAAGGATCAAGATAAACAAAACCAGCAACAACAACAGCAGCAACAAAAAGATCAGATTTCAAAAGAAGAGGCAGAACGAATACTTCAGGCATTAAAAAATAATGAAAATGAAATTCAGAAAAAGATAAGAAAAATTAAAGGTAAACCTGTTAGAAATGAAAAAGACTGGTAACATATTATTCATTTTACTTTTCTTTTGCTTTACCTTAATAAAAGCACAAGAATTTAGTGCTTCGGTGGATAGAAGCAAAGTAGGATTAAATGAAAATTTTCAGATCGATTTTTCATTTACTTGTGAAGACGTAAATGGGATAAGGAATTTTAAGCCTCCGGTATTTTCTAATTTTAGAATTTTATCGGGACCGAATCAATCTACAAGTATGCAGATAATAAATGGTAAAATGAATGGATCGGTTTCATTTTCATATATAGTTCAGCCTGTTGCTATGGGAGAATTTACTATCGGAGCGGCAACCGTAAATTATAACGGTAATAATTATTCATCTAAACCGATAAAAATACAAGTGGTTCAAGGGAATACCAATCCGCAATCGGGTAAACAAGATGAAAAAGCTGATACAGAGGATTTATCTAAAAGTGTTTTTATTTTAGCCGAAGCAGATAAAAGAAAAGTTTATCAAGGCGAACAGGTAACTATTACTTATAAACTTTATACAAAGCTGAATATTAATTCTCCTCAGATAAGTAAACTTCCGAATTATGAAGGATTCTGGCAGGAAGAGATAGAATCTTCAAATACAATTAATTTCGATATTGTTATGTATAATGGCGAAAGATTCAGAGCGGCAAAATTAAAACAAGTGGCATTATTCCCCACAAGGACGGGTACTTTATCTGTAACTCCATTTGAATTAAATATTCCGGTAATGATACAGAGGAAGAAGCAACAAAGGAGTAATTCGGTTTTTGATGATTTCTTTAATGATCCATTTTTTAATAGAACCGAAACAGTCCAACATACTGCGAAATCAAATACAATAAAAATTGAAGTCCTTCCTTTGCCTGCTAATAAACCTGATAGTTATAACGGCGCAGTTGGTACTTTTTCAATTAAATCATATACCGATAAAAAAGATGTAAAAACAAATGAGAGTATTAATCTTAAGGTAGAGATAGAAGGCACTGGAAATATTAAATTATTAACTCTTCCTGATTTGATACTTCCAAGTACAGTTGATAAATATGAGCCGAAAATCACAGAAACAATAAATCGGACAGGTAAGATTAATGGCAAGAAAATTTTTGAATATTTAATAGTCCCGCGTCAATCGGGTGAATTTAAAATTCCATCGATTGAATTTAGCTCGTTTAATCCTGCAACGGGATCTTTTAGCACAAAGCAGACAGATGAAATTAGCATACACGTGGAACAAGGAACAGGTAGCTATGCAAATAGTCCTGCTCCAAATCAAAAAGAAGATGTATCAATGTTAAGTAAGGATATTAGATATATCAGCAATTCGCCCGAAGAGTTTGAACCGATTTATAATTCACGTGAAATTGGCAATTGGTTCTGGATTTTGAATGCTTCTTTTATAGTTGGTTTTATCGGAATGCTCATTTATTCCAAGAGAAAACAAAAATTATATAGCAATGAATCATTATTGAAATATTATAAAGCAGGCAAGGTAGCTAAGGAAAGATTAAGAGCTGCTAAGAAGGCATTAGATATCAAAGATGAAAATTTATTCTTCTTAGAATTATCAAAAGTTATTTTTGGATATCTCGAAGATAAGTTGGCAATAGATAAATCGATATTTACTTTGGAATATGCGGAAGAGAAATTACGTCAAAGGAATTTTTCGGAAAGTGTTATTGAAAAGTTTTTAGAGATTGCAAATTATTGCGAGACAGCAAGGTATTCACCTGCTAGTAAAGATATGTCGACAGCCGAAGAGTATTATAAAAAAGCATTTGACTTTATTTTAGAGATCGATTCTAATCCGGGATTAAAAAAATGAAAAAGATTCTTATGATTTTGTTTATCTTCTCATCTTTGCTTTTTGCTCAATCCGAACCTCAACTTTTTAATGAAGGCAATAGACTTTATAAAGAGAAACAGTTTAATGAGGCGATAGAGAAATATAGAGCTATTCTTAATTTAAATAAAGCAAACTCTTCTGTTTATTATAATCTTGGGAATAGCTATTTCAGAATCGGTAAACTTGGTTATGCTGTATTATTTTATGAGAAAGCACTTAAACTTAATCCTAATTATGAAGACGCTGAATTTAATCTTTTAGTTGTGAAAGCGAGAACAATAGATAAAATAAATCCTGTCCCGAAGTTATTTTTATTTGAATGGTGGGAGAGTATAATTAATGTTTTAGATGTTAATGGTTGGTTAATAATTCTAACTATTCTATTTGCTCTTTTTTTATTCGCTTTATTTAATTACATCACAGGAAGGAGTATGGAAACGCAGAAATTATCATTTTTCTCAAGCTCACTTCTTTTCGCACTATTAGTATTTTTTATAATTGTTTTAATAGGAAGAATAAATTATAATGAAAAGGATGTGAAGGGAGTGGTCGTAATTAATATGGTTTCTGTAAAATATGCTCCCGATGAAAAGAGTTCGGATGCATTTATTTTACATGAAGGAGCGGATTTCAAAATTGAAGATAAAATCGATAATTGGTATAAGATAAGACTCACAGACGGCAAGATTGGCTGGATGGAAAGAAAAGCACTCGAAGTGATTTAGAACGCCCCTCCCCAAAATATAACTCACAAACATGAATGACATTTTAATGTTATATTATTATATTTATATTCCATAAAACATAAATAAGACACTATATAAATGAAAAAACAAATTTTGCATTTCCTGATAATCGGGATTGTGGTTTTGTTCACCTCTTGCGATCTTACTAAAGACTCGACAACTGGCCCCGAAGTTTCAGATCGATTAGTGCCATACAACCCATATCCACCAGACGGTCAAACCGAAGAGCTATTGGTTGTAACTCTTAAATGGGAATCAGACGGAGATAAATTTGATGTCTATTTTGATAAAAAAAATTCTCCATCAAAATTGCTTGTTTCAAACATTGAAAATAAATCGGTAGTCGTAACGGGATTGGATTACTTAACAAAATATTATTGGAAAGTAGTATCAAAGAAAAATGGAGTTGTGAAGGAAGGTACAGTTTGGAATTTTTCAACTTTAGGAAGACCTTCTCCGATAGGTGGCGGTTATGTTCTACTTAAAAATACCATTGAAACAAGTACCCCAAGTAATGTAAATGTTTTGTTTCAGGTTGTAGATCTTAATAATCAAGGGATAACCGACTTAACGGAAGCGGATTTTGAAGTCTATGAAGATGGACTTCCGATTTCACCATCGGAATCGGAATTAAAAATTGTTAAAAAAGAAGATTTATATTATCGAATAAAAACGGTATTAATGCTAGATAATAGCACGAGTTTAGCAGATAGCATTGATGCCATAAGACTAGCCGCAGCAGATTTTATTAGAAATTTAGTGCCTTATCAAGAAGTAGCACTATATTCGTTTTCTGAAAAACCAGTTTTATTGCAAGATTTTACATCGGATAAAAATATTTTAATAGATGCACTTAGCAGATATCAATTAGGATTCCCGACAACAAACCTATACGGGGCTGTTGTCGAGGGTGCTAATAAATGGAAAGATGTTTTCAAGATTGGTGAAACAGTTCAAGGATATATGGTGGTTTTTACCGACGGAAGAGATACACAAGGATCGACATCTTTGAATCAAGCTCTAAATGCAATCCATAATAAAATAGTTTTTACAATCGGATTAGGCAAAGAGATAGAACCGGATATATTAATGAAATTAGGAACAGGCGGATTTTTTAATGTAAATAGCACAACCGAAATTGAATCTCGCTTATCAGAAATACAAGATAAGATAGTAACCTATGCAAATAGTTTTTATCTTCTAACATATAAAAGTCCCAAAAGGGGTAATTTTAATCACATACTTACAATTAGAGTAAAAAATAATCCTTATACAGGAAGCTATGCTCAGTTATCGGGTACATTTAATAGCGGTAGTTTTTTTTCTGCTAAATTATCAGGAAATTTATAGTGTCAGTTAATAAAAATGATGTAGAATATATTGCTTCATTAGCAAAACTAAAATTTGACGAGAATGAACTTTCATCAATAACAAGTGATTTAAATAGTATTCTCGGATATGTAGAAAAATTGAATGAATTGAATACAGATGATATAGAGCCATTATATTATCCGATAGAATATGAAAATGTATTAAGAGAAGATATTGAGATAGAATCACTGCCAACCGAGAAAGGTCTGGAGAACGCACCGGATAGAACGGAAGAACATTTCAGAGTCCCCAAAGTAATAAATAAAGAAATATGATAATAGGAATAATACCGGCAAGATTCGGTTCCACACGATTGATGGGGAAACCGTTGGCTGATATCGGTGGAAAACCGATGATACAGCATACTTATGAAAGAGCAGTAAAATCAAAACTTTTAGATAAGGTAATTATCGCAGTAGATGATGAACGACTTCTTCAAGTTGCAAAAGATTTTAAAGCAGAAGCTTTCCTTACACCAAAAGAGATATCTACAGGTTCGGATAGGATAGCGTATGTAACACGTAAATTAAAGGATATCGATATTGTTGTAAATATTCAGGGAGATGAACCATTCATTCAGCCTGAAATGATTGATGAAGCAATAGAACCTCTATTATTTGATAGAAATGTGAATGTATCTACATTGGCAAAGAAAGTAACAACAGTAGATGAACTTCAGGCTCCGGCAGTAGTTAAAGTGGTTTTTGATTATAATAATTTTGCTCTATATTTTTCTCGTTCTCCAATCCCTTATGTAAGAGATGCAAGAACTAAAAGGGAAAGAGTGGATACGGGTGAGATTTATAAACATATCGGATTGTATGTTTATCGTACTGATTATCTTTTAAAATTTACGGAACTTAAACCGACTGATTTAGAACAGATAGAAAAATTAGAACAATTAAGAATGTTAGAAAATGGATTTAAGATAAAGATAGTAGTAACTGAAAGAGAAAGTTTTTCGGTGGATACACCTGCCGATTTAGAATATGCTAGGAAATATTATGCAAAACTTCTAAAACTACAAAGCAAAACAGGTAAGTAAATTAACAAATTGATAGTCTATTGCGGGTTAGATTGTCTTTTTTGATTATAACTGCTATCTTACTATACTAAATTGAAATAAACTGGTGAAAAAATGGAAAATAAAATTAGAGTATTAGTAGCAAAGGCGGGATTAGACGGACATGATAGAGGTGCGAAAGTAGTAGCAGCCGCTTTAAGAGATGCAGGAATGGAAATTATTTATTCGGGATTAAGACAAACACCCGAAATGATTGTTGAGGCAGCAATACAAGAAGATGTACATGCAATAGGAATCAGTATTCTTTCCGGTGCACACATGACGATTTTTCCTAAGTTACTTGATTTGATGAAAGAAAAAGAATTAGATGATGTTTTATTATTTGGTGGCGGAATTATTCCGGAAGAGGATTTAATTAAATTAAAAGAGATGGGTGTTGGTGAATTATTTACTCCGGGAACACCTACAACCGATATAATTAAATTTTTGGAAAAATGGGTTGCTGAACATCCGCGTCAATAATTTATATCCCCATCATTATTACCGGAAGTAATGGAAAATAAAAGCAATAGAATAATCTTCATCGACCTCATGAGGGCATTAGCTGTTCTTATGATGGTTCAAGGGCATACTATTGATACTTTGCTTGCGGATGCTTACAGAACTAACGAATCCTCTTTCTTTAACGTATGGTTTATGGTTAGAGGCTTTACCGCACCAATATTTATGTTTACAGCCGGAGTAGTTTTCACTTATCTTCTTAAGAATCAGAAAAAACCATTTCGTGAAAATCCGAGAGTAAGAAAGGGGTTTAAGCGGTTTCTAAATCTAGTTGTTCTTGGGTATTTCCTTCGGTTTCCAACATTTCAGATATTCGATTTTTCCTCTGTGGCAAAAGAACAATGGCAGACATTCTTTGTGGTCGATGCTCTCCATTTAATCGGATTCGGATTATTGTTTATTATTTTATTAACATATTTGACAGAAAAATTTAAAGCGAATGATTACTTTTTTTATTTAACCGGAGCACTTTTCTTTTTCTTAGCTTCTTTATTTACTGAACAAATCGATTGGATTAATTTTTTCCCTTTACCGATTGCATCATATTTTTATTCAGGTACTAATTCTTTATTTCCCTTTTTTCCTTGGGCAGGTTATGTGCTATCCGGAGCATTATTAGGTACATATCTTTCACGTAATAAGGCTGCAATATCGGAAAAGAGTTTAACAATCAAACTTCTTATCTCCGGTATTATTCTAATTCTTTCATCCGAATTAATGGAAGTAATTCAATATTATTTTTATACAAATGTAAAATTTTGGACTTCACCATTGAGTTTAATTACATTTAGATTAGGTATGGTTTTAATGCTAAACTCGGCAATGTCATTTATAGCTTCAAAAGTTAATTCAATCCCAATAATAATACGTCAGGTAGGAACACATACATTGGTGATTTATGCAGTGCATGTAATTATTTTATATGGCAGTGCGTGGATTCCAGGTATTTATGGGGATTTTGCCAAATCTTTTAATACATTACACTCTGCAATTGCAGGGATTGTGATGATAACGTTAATGATTGCAATGGTATTGGTAATTGAAAAATTTAAAGTAGTATTTATAGAGCAGAAGAAATGATGAGAAAATCAGAGACAGTAAATCCGGCTTTGAAAGAGGAAGAAAAAAGTTTTGAATCTTCAATAAGACCGAGTTCATTTGACGAATTTTCGGGACAGAGGAAAATAGTTGATAATCTAAAAGTATTTATTGGAGCAGCTAAAAAAAGAGATGAAGGATTAGACCATGTATTGCTTACGGGTCCTCCCGGACTAGGTAAAACTACATTAGCAAATATAATTGCAAATGAACTTGGAGTAAAGATAAAGATCACTTCGGGACCTGTGTTAGAAAAACCGGGAGACCTCGCAGGACTTCTTACAAATCTTGAAGAAAAATCTGTCCTTTTTATTGATGAAATCCATCGTCTTAGTCCTGTGGTGGAAGAATATTTATATTCAGCAATGGAAGATTTTAAGCTCGATATCATGATCGATAGCGGACCTAATGCTCGTTCAATCCAAATAAAACTCCCACCATATACCTTGATAGGTGCAACTACAAGAGCAGGATTACTAACAGCTCCATTAAGAGATAGATTTGGCATTAAATCACGACTAGATTATTATGAAAGCAGTTTGATTCAGAAAATAATAATTAGAACGGCAGAGATATTAAACGTTAAAATAGATTCAGATGCGGCAGAGGAGATTGCAAAAAGATCCAGAGGCACTCCAAGAATAGCAAACCGATTATTAAAAAGAACACGCGACTTTGCAGATTATGATAATAAAGAAACAATTGATTTAGAAACGGCTAAGAAAGCATTAACTGCTCTTGAAGTAGATGACGATGGTCTAGATGAAATGGATAAGGATATAATTTTAACTATAATCGAAAAATTTAATGGAGGTCCCGTAGGACTTAATAATCTTGCGGTATCAGTAAATGAAGACGCAGGTACAATCGAAGAAGTATATGAACCATTTCTGATTCAGCAGGGATATATTCAAAGAACTCCTCGCGGAAGAGAAGCAACTGAATTAGCATATAAGAGATTTAATAAAAAACGAAATTCTAAATTAGACCAAAGTAATTTATTTCAATGATAAAATTAAATGATATAACAATAGGTGGCGGAAAACCTTTCGTATTAATTGCGGGTCCATGCGTAATTGAAAGCGAAGAATTAATTTATAATACTGCCACAAAAATAAAAGAGATTACCTCTCGCCTTAATATCCCATTCATCTTCAAATCAAGTTATAAAAAAGCAAATAGAACGAGTGTAAATTCATTTACCGGTCTTGGAGATAAAGAGGCACTGGAGATACTTTCTTCGGTTAAAAACAAATTAGGAGTTCCCATAATAACCGATATACATACCGAGCCGGAAGCAGAAATGGCAGCGGAATATGTTGATCTTTTACAAATACCTGCATTCCTATGCCGTCAAACAGATTTATTAATAGCAGCAGGCAAAACAGGTAAAATTGTTAATATTAAAAAAGGGCAGTTTCTAGCTCCTGAAGATATGGCTCATGTCGTTGATAAAGTCGTATCGACAGGTAACAAAAAAATTATGCTTACAGAAAGAGGCACAACATTTGGTTACCATAATCTGGTAGTTGATATGAGGTCTCTTGTAATAATGAGGGAACTAGGATATCCTGTTGTAATGGATGCCACTCATGCTGTTCAGCAGCCAAGTGTAGGATCGATTTCAGGAGGAGAACCGCGGTTTATTAAGACCTATGCAAGGGCGGCAGCTTCGGTAGGAATAGATGCACTATTCCTTGAAGTACATCCGGATCCTAAAAAAGCTTTGAGCGACGCTCAAAGTCAATTGAAGTTAGATGAACTTGAAGACTTATTAGTATCTATAAAAAAAATTGATGATATGGTGAAAAATGAAGCATGATTTAATTTCCTCCTTTAGGGAAATTAATTTATTCTTATTTGATTTAGAAGGAGTGCTAATAAATGAATTTACTAGAGATAAAATAGAGACCTTAATTGTTGAGCTTAATTTATTCATTGATCAAATCGGCAAATATGGAGTAAAGGTAGGTATCGTTACCGCCAGTGATGAAAATGGATATATTAAAGTTCTTTCTCAAATTGAAGGTTTAAATATTCTTGCAAGATCTCTAAATAAAATTGAATCTGTTGATGAATTTATAAAAGATTCAGAGATAAGTTATGACTCAATATTTTATATTGGAGATGATGTTTTGGACATACCTTTGCTTCAGAAAGTAAAATTCAAGGCTGCACCCGTTTCTGCAAAGCGAAATGTAAAAAGAGTTGTAGATTTAACATTTGACGTATTTGATATTTCAAAATTATTTGAAGAACTTCGGTGTTATTTTAAAAATTCATACGAAAATTATAATCAGAAATAAGTTATAAAAACTATAAGAGTAAGCGAGAAATGAAATTAAGTCAAGAAGAAAAATCTATTATAGAAAAAGGAAAACAAGTAATTGAGATTGAAGGTAAGGCAGTATTAAGTCTTACTGAAAGAATCGATGAAAATTTTTTGAAAGCGGTAAATTTAATTTTTAATTCTAAAGGAAGAGTAATATTAACAGGCATGGGCAAATCTGGTTTAATTGCTAGAAAGATTGTAGCTACATTGAATTCTACTGGCACAGCAGCGATATATATGCACCCAACAGATGCATTACACGGTGATCTAGGGATGGTAAGAAAGCAAGATGTAGTAGTTTTATTATCAAAAAGCGGACATACAGAGGAACTCTTAAATCTTCTTCCAATTTTAAAAAGAATCAAAGTAAAATTAATTGGATTAATTGGAAATCAAGAATCAAAATTAGCAAAATCATGTGATGTAGTATTAAATGTAAAAGTGGACGAAGAAGCATGCCCGCATGACTTAGCCCCTACGTCATCAACTACAGCGACCTTAGCTATGGGTGATGCGCTTGCCGTTTCTCTCTTAGATTTACGTGGATTCACTGCTCAAGATTTTGCCATGCTCCATCCGGGTGGTAGTCTTGGTAAAAGGTTATCTCTTAAAATTTCTGAAATTATGATTGCCGGCAAAGATGTACCAATTGTAAAAACTTCTACTTCCTTAAAGGATACAATTCTTACCATTACATCCAAAAGACTCGGAATGACTTGTGTTGTAAATAATAAAAAGGAATTAGAAGGAATAGTAACCGATGGTGATATAAGAAGATTATTAGAGAAAACACTTGAATTCAAGAACTTAACCGCACTTGATGTAATGTCCAAAAATCCTAAAACAATTACAGATGATTATTTAGCTTCATTTGCACTTCAACAGATGGAAAAATTTAAAATAACTTCTTTAATTGTAACAAATAAAAAATTACAGCCAATTGGTGTAGTTCATCTTCATGATTTAGTAAAATTAGGACTTCAAAAAAGATGAAGTACCTTCCTATAATAATACTTATGAGCATTTTTTTGATAGGATGCGGAGAAGAAAAACTAAAGCCGGAAATTGATACCAATGATTCCAAAGATATGCCGATTCAAGAAAGTTGGAATTCTAAAATAATATTTTCACAAGAAGGAAGAATTAAAGCGGTTCTTTATACAAAACATTTAGAAATATTTGACGAAAAAGATGAAACTCTCCTTAACGAGATCAAAATAGAGTTTTATGATTCAAATAAAGTTAGAACTACAACCCTTACTGCACTAAAAGGGAAAGTGGATGACTTAACAAAAAATATGTATGCAATCGAAAACGTAGTAGTAGCAAATGATAGCGGTGTTGTGTTAACTACTGATGAATTGATGTGGCGTAATTCCGATGAAAAAATTATTACCGATAAATTTGTTAGAATTGTTTCTAACGAAGAGATAATAGAAGGCTATGGTTTGGTATCAGATCAACAATTGAAAAATTATGTTATTAAGAAGATAACTTATTCAGCGGTTAAGAGTAATAATGAAAAATAAATTTAAAATATTAGTAATATTATTTTTCCTCCCGTTAGCTATCTTTTCTCAGGAAAGAGGCAATCTGGTTGTGATTGGAGATAGTCTGATAGGGAAGGTGGTTGATGGCGAAAACGTACGTGAAGTGATCGGGAATGTTATCATGACACAAGATGAAGTGAGAATTATTTGCGATCGAGCCATTCAATTTATAAAGAAAAACGAAGCTGAATTAATCGGAAACGTAATTGTTACTCAAGATACAATTAGAATAAATACTAGCCGTGGATTCTATAACGGAAATAAAAAAATTGCTTATTCAAATAATGGAATTAGTCTCACAGACGGGCATTATAAATTAAATTCAAAAACCGGGTATTATTATTTCGATGAAAATCGTTCTTTCTTTACCGGAAATGTAAATTTATATGATGCTGAATCAGAGATGAATGCAGATACATTATATTATTACGATAATGAAAATAAATCTATCGGGATAGGAAAAGTAAAGGTAAACACAAAGAACTCGGTTTTATTAGCCGATAACTTAGTTAATTATCGAGAGAGTGAAATGACATTTGCCTATGGGAATGTGGCAATAGCAGAAAAGAAAGAATCAATGTTGATATTATCGGATTATCTAGAAGATAATAAAAAAGAGGGGAGTTCAATAATTGAGGGAAATCCGTTATTAGTGCAGATTGATACATTAGATAATGGGAATCTCGATACACTCTATATAAAATCCATTTCTATGAAATCTCTAAAAGATAGTACTAAGAATATTCTCATAGCCAAAGACTCCGTAAATATTTTTAGTAAGAATTTGAACTCGATTAATTCAGAAACTTATTTTAATCAAATTACGGGTGAAATCAGATTTAAGAAAAAGGAAGAAGATTTAACACAACCGGTTCTATGGTACTCTAATTCGCAGTTAAGCGGGGATTCAATAAATATAAGATTGATTGACAAAAAATTAGAAAATATTAAAGTATTCGGTAATTCTATGTTAATATCGGAGAATGAAAAATTTCCGCAAAGATTCGAACAGATTTCGGGAGATAGTCTGTTCCTCTTTTTTATGAATGATACTCTTAGAAATGTGGAAGTAACGGGTAAAATTCTAAGTATTTATTATTTATACGAAGAGGGTGAGGGAAACGGTGTCCTAAAATCAAGCGGTGAAAAAATGAAGATCGGGTTTGAAAGCGGAAGTGTTAGTGAAGTGAAATTATACGGTTCACCCGCAACTGAATATTATCCGGATCAAAAAGTTATCGGAAACGAAAGAGATTATCTATTACCGGCATTTAATTTATTTGATCGACCGATTAGAGAAAAATTTGACAGAAAAATTCCATTTAATTTATTGGAAGAGAATAAATGAGCGTAAGCATATTAAAAAGCGAAAATCTAAAAAAAATCTATAAAAAAAGAACTGTAGTCGATAATGTATCGGTAAACGTTCAACAGGGAGAAGTAGTTGGTTTGCTCGGACCGAATGGTGCAGGAAAGACGACCACATTTTATATGATTGTCGGTATGATAAAACCAAACGGCGGAGAAGTATATCTCAATTCAAAAGAGATCACGGATGAACCGATGTATAAGCGAGCAAAAATGGGAGTTGGTTATTTGCCTCAGGAAGCATCAATTTTTAGGAAGCTTACGGTTGAGGATAATATATTGGCTATTTTGCAAATGTTAGATATTTCCAAAACTGAGCGAAAAGAAAAGTTAGAAAAATTAATTGAAGAATTAGGTCTAAACCACGTTAGAAAAAATATCGGTTATCAATTGAGCGGAGGAGAAAGAAGGAGATGCGAAATTGCACGCGCATTAGCTAACGACCCTGATTTTATTCTTCTTGATGAACCTTTTGCGGGTGTTGACCCGATCGCTGTTGAAGATATAATGCAAATAGTGGCTAATTTAAGACATAAGGGAATAGGAATATTAATTACAGATCATAACGTTCATGAGACCCTCAGCATTGTTGATAGAGCTTATATTTTAATTAGCGGAAAAATATTTAAAGAAGGAACTGCTCAATTCCTTGCAGAAGATCCTGAAGTTAAAAAATTATATCTTGGTGAAAAATTTAAATTAGACCGTTATAGTTAACGGGATAGGATTAAATGTAAAATCACGGTAAGTACGATTAAATAGGCAACAATACTTAAAGCAGTGTAAATCTTTTTTCTTCGTATAAGTTTTTTCTGATACCGCCAAGTTGCTGTATCATCTCTTTTATAATCGCCTTTTTCAATAGTCCATTTATTATGTTTATTTTCAATTTCCATATATTATCTTTCTTTGAAGTAAAGATATCCATAATTTCGAAATTACTAAATGACTATAATCACATAATAATTTTGAAATTAGGTCTCTTATTATTATCTATATTTACTAAAATCACTTATAATTTTTTTTATTTCGTTTTCTGATATACCTGTACCAAACGCTTTATTAGGATGACTTCCGGTTTCGACTTTAGAATCAATTGGAATCGAATAAGAGGGATTTCCTGCTCTTGCACGTAATCTATCTTCAATTATTGATGTAAAATCAGTTTTTCCATCTTGTTTATGAGAATTAAAATTCCCCTTATAGTCTTTTAGTTCAAGTGAATTAAGAGAATGACCGGTATTTATTTGAGTTGTTTCGAATGCAAGGGTTTTAACGTTCATAAGATGAATAGCACTTACATTTTCAGAGATAATTGAACCTCCCCAAGTCCCTACACCAAGAGTTAATGATGGAGTTAAATCGGTGCTATATCCCACGGCACCTAAAGATGAAGGAGTGTTTACGACAATCCTAAATGCCGGTTTTTCTAAACCAAATTTCATTATAATTTCTGAATCGTTGGAATGAATTACTAGGGTATGTCCTACACCGCCAAACTGAAGAAGTTCGATACAGCGGTGGCATCCTTCAAGCCAACCATCCACGGTGTAAAATGCTAATACAGGTGAAAGTTTTTCTGCCGAAAGTGGTTCTTTCTTGCCGACAGATTGGCATTCAGCAATAAGTACAGTTGTATTCTCGGGTACTTTAATTCCTGCATAGTTAGCAATCCAAACAGCACTCTTACCAACTATTTCCGGATTTATTTTCCCACCGGGAGTAACAGCTTTTTCTAATTTTAATTTATCAGTACCTTCGATGAAGAAAGCACCTTGCTTTTTTGCTTCTTTAATTACTTCTTCCTTAATCGGTTTATCAACAACAATGGCTTGTTCTGACGAGCAAAGAGTTCCATTATCAAAAGTAGTTCCTGAAATAATATCGGCGACTGCTTTATTAACGGTTGCACTTCTTTCAATAAATGCAGGTACATTCCCCGAACCAACACCGAAAGCAGGTTTCCCGGAACTATAAGCAGCTTTTACCATTGGATTGCTTCCGGTTGCTAATATCACAGCAACACTCCTATCCTTCATTAAGGCTTCTGTACCTTCAATCGTTGGAGTAGTCATACATTGTATAAGCCCTTTAGGAGCGCCGGCTTTTTCGGCTGCATCATTAAGAACCTTTACTGCTTCTAATGTGCAGTTAACTGCTCTGGGATGAGGAGAAGCTACGATAGCATTTCTACACTTGAGAGAAATTAATGTTTTGAAAATAACTGTCGAAGTAGGATTAGTAGAAGGAATTAGTGCTGCTACCACTCCCATGGGCTCGGC
>CALDDL010000189.1 GCA_937936675.1 uncultured bacterium | reverse complement strand
GAATGGTTAGAATCATTGACTTATGAAATTCAGAAGAAAGAGAATTTTACTGCCGGAATAAAATCTCTTTATCAACTTTCCAATAGAACACCCGAGCATATAAGCAGAGTATTCAAGAAATATTATAAAATTTCGCCGACCGGATACATTAATGAACTTCGGCTTAACTATGCGGCTAATCTATTAGCTAATAGCGATGAAAGTATTGTTCAGGTATCACTTGAGGCGGGCTTCGAAAATCTTAGTCATTTTTATCATTTATTCAAAAATAAATTCAGTAAATCTCCCGCGGAATTTAGAAATCAAAATCAGAAATCAATTATACCATCTTAAAAATTAAATAGGAGGAATTATGGAGTACAGATATTTAGGTAAAACGGGGCTTAAGGTCTCGGCGTTATCATTTGGTGCGTGGGTTACCTTTGGAGATCAAGTCGGCGAGGATATTGCCTCGGCATGTATGAAAGAAGCTTATGATGCGGGTGTTAATTTCTTCGATAATGCCGAAGCGTATTCAGGCGGTAAAGCAGAAACGATGATGGGAAATATCTTTAAGAAAATGGGTTGGACCAGAAGCGATTATATCGTATCGACTAAAATTTTCTGGGGAGGAGAAGGTCCAAATGATAAAGGTCTTTCTTATAAACATATTTTTGAAGGTGCTAATGCAGCCCTGAAGCGTCTGCAAGTAGATTATGTGGACTTAATTTTTGCGCATCGCCCCGATTATCATACACCGGTAGAAGAGACTGTCTGGGCAATGAATCAGATTATTCGTGAAGGGAAAGCACTTTATTGGGGTACGAGCGAATGGACTGCCGAACGTATTATGGAAGCTTATCATATCGCAAGAAGAGAACACTTAATGCCGCCCGTGATGGAGCAGCCCGAATATAATATGTTCAGAAGAGATAAAGTGGAAAAGGATTTCCTCCCTCTTTATGAAACGATTGGTTTAGGCACAACTATCTGGAGTCCGCTTGCAAGCGGTATTTTAACGGGTAAATATAATGATGGTATCCCCGATTCATCACGAGTTAATCTAAAAGATTACGAATGGCTAAAGAACATTATCCTTAGTCCCGCAGGGCAAGAGAAGATAGAAAAAACAAAAGAATTAGCCGATTTAGCAAAAGAGATCGGAGTAACGCTTCCTGAGCTTGGTCTGATCTGGTGTCTTAAGAATCCTAATGTAAGTACCGTAATTACAGGCGCATCAAAACCGGAACAGGTAAAGCAGAATATGAAAGCTATCGATAAAGTAGATCTTGTTACCGATGATGTGATGGAATCGATTGAAGAGATAATTCAGACAAAACCGGAAGGCGAGTGGGATTTTAGATAATTATTTGAAACAAATTCTTTTCTGATTAGTTTAACGGAAGGTATTTTATACCTTCCGTTAATTAATGATTCCAAAGCAATAGCAAGCCGGAGGTAACAATGGTAAAAACCTTCCAACTCTTAAACACAAAAACAGTTGTCTCAGCCTTTGATTCAGCCAATATCTTTATTTATATAGCACCCACCGAAGAGGAAAAAAAAGCTTTAGTGGGGAATTATAATATAGATGAACACACACTTAGCTCATCCTTAGATCCTGATGAACTAGCAAGATTAGAATTTGAGCCCGATCATATAGCAATGATCGTCAAAATCCCTAAGCCATATTCCGGTTCAGATAAGTTACTTTTTCGAGTTTCTTCGCTTGGTATGTTCTTATTCAAGGATAAATTGATTGTAGTTATCGGCGAAGATATCGATCTTATTCGAGGCAAACATTTTAATAAAGCCAATACACTTAATGATGTTATGCTGAAGATTATTTTTAGCTCGATACTCCATTTTATAGATCACTTAAAAACTATTAATCTCCTCTCCGATGAGATCGAAAAAAAGATTAGTACTTCGATGGAAAATCATTATCTTTTAGAGCAATTTACTCTGGGCAAAAGTTTAGTCTATTATCAAAACGCCATTAACTCCAATTCGGCATTGATTGAAAAACTGAAATTAAATTCGGGCAAGCAAGGATTCACTCAAGACGAGATCGATCTGCTCGATGATATATTAATTGAAAATGCACAGTGTTATAAACAAGCCGATATCTATTCAAATATTCTTGCGAGTTTGATGGATGCTAAAGCCTCATTGATTAGTAATAATCTTAATATGCTCATGAAGACCTTGAATATAATTACGATTATGATAATGGTGCCTACTTTTGTAGTAAGCGCATTTTCTATGAACGTAGGGATGCCATTTGAAAAAGAGCCTTATGCCTTTGGATTAATTATGGGCTTGGCTCTTATTTCGGTAATGGTATTCTTCCTATTCTGGCGATGGAAGAAGTGGTGATTTATCTCCAGTGATTATTTAGTCATCGAATAGGGAAGTGAATCGGAAGATATTCCCCAATTTTTATTCGGTTCCGATTGCATTACAAATTTTAATTGACCGCCTTTTATTATCTCATCATGAGTAATAAATGTGCGGTTAATTTTTTTACCGTTGAGTAAAAGTTCTTTTATATAAATATTTTTATCTGATAAATTTTCTGCCGTTATCTTAAATGACTTCCCGTTTTCTAAATTGATTGAAGCCGAATTAACGGCCGGACTTCCGATTACGTATTCATTACTTCCCGGGGCAACGGGATAGAATCCCATTACGCTGAAGATATACCAAGCCGACATCTGACCGCAATCATCATTACCGCATAGACCGTGCGGCTCGGGCTTATACATTGTATTTATTATCTGATGAATTCGTTCTTGAGTTTTCCATGGCGCACCGGCATAATTATACATATATGGAACGTGATGCGAAGGTTCATTTCCATGAACATAATTACCAATCATACCCACACGTGTTACGTCTTCGCTTTCGCCGAAGTATTTATCGGGGAGATCGACCGTGAAAAGAGAATCGAGCCATGTAATTAGTTTGTTGTTTCCGCCTAGTAGATTTATAAATCCCTTAATATCCTGCGGTACGTAAAGCGAATAGTTCCAAGCGTTTCCTTCTATATATCCTTGTCCCGAAACACTCAGCGGATCGAATGGTGTTTTAAATTTTCCATCTGTATTACGCGCTCTCATATAATGAGTTTTAGAGTCATATATATTTTTGAAACTCTCTGCACGTTTAGCAAAAATTGCCGCTTCATTTTTCTTACCTAATTTCTCGGCGAAGCGATATATCGTCCAATCGTCATAAGCATATTCTAAAGTTTTCGATGCGGAATTAGATGAGATATTCTCGGGCACGTATCCATATTGCTTATATGCGCCTATGCCGTCATTAGGGTCGTAGTTTGCGCTCGATACCACTGCTTGAAATGCTTTCTCAATATCGAATCCTTTAATCCCTTTCATATAAGCATCCGCAATTACCGGTACGGCATGATAACCGATCATGCACCAATTTTCATTTGCCCAATGAGACCATATCGGAAGAATATGATGAACGCTCTGCTCGTAATGTTCGATCATCGAGTTTACAATATCGCTTGTTCGCTTCTGCTGAATAATTGTATATAGAGGGTGAAGTGCTCTATATGTATCCCAAAGTGAAAACGTTGTGTAGTTATCGGATTTTGTATTCTTATAAATATTCTGATCCAGTCCGCGGTATTCTCCATTCACGTCCGAGAATACTACCGGATTAAGAAAGGCATGATACATCGATGTATAAAAATTTTCCATCTTTATTTCATCGGCTTCGATTGTAATTTTAGAAAGTTCTTTATTCCATTTATCTTTAGCATCGGATACAGTTTTTTCAAAGTCCCAACCGGGAATTTCGGATTTAAGATTCTCGATTGCATTATTAGTACTCACACCGGAGATGCCGACTTTAACTAATATCTCTTCTCCTTCATCGGTATCAAAATCGAAATAGCATTTTATTTTCGAGCCGGCACGTTCGGGGAAATTATCATTCTCGTTCCATCTTCTCCAGAAGCCACGATAAAGCATCTGCTCTTCGTTTCTGAAACCATAAGATTTGAACGGCTTAGAAAATTCAATTGCGAAATAGATATAACGAGTGCGTGCCCAGCCGTTCGTCTGCCTATATCCTGTTATTAATGTGCTATTTTCTTTCCTAACGAATGACCACACATTTTTCCCGTCATAATTATAAATGCCATAAGTGAGATTGAGGATGATATGAGCCGAATCTGATTTAGGAAATTGATATTTATGAAATCCCGCATGAGCAGTGGCACTCAATGAGGCATTGATATTATAGTCATCGAGCTTAACTGAATAAAATCCGGGAGTTGCTTTCTCATTTGAATGAGAGAAACGGGAACGATAACCGCTTTCGGGATTATCTTTAGTTCCGGGGTTTAATCGCAGTTTTCCTACTGTCGGCATAATTAATAGATCGCCAAGATCCGAGTGCCCTGTACCGTTAAAATGAGTATGAGCAAATCCCACTATTGTTTTATCTGTATATTGATAACCGGCGCAGTATTTATAAACCTCGGGATTATAATTTTTTCCATAGCTAAATAATACTGAATCGGTTTCTGGACTAAGCTGCACTAATCCGAATGGTACCGCAGCACCCGGGAAAGTATGTCCCATATCGTCCGTACCTATTAATGGATTAACGTAATCAGCAGGAGTTTTTTTCTGAGCATTTAAGTTTAGGCTTACTGCTAGTAATAGTAATACTAATAATTTTTTCATTCGAGTCTCTTATTTAACTAATATTAATTTTTTTATTGAACTAAAATCAGTAGTTTCTAATTTATAAAAATATACACCGCTCGATAAATTAGTTGCATTAAATGCAACCGAGTGCAATCCGGCGCGGTTATTTCCATTTACTAATTCGCTTACCACTTCACCGAGTGTATTATAAATTTTGAGTGTTACGTGAGTCTCTTTGGAAATATAATATTCAATAGTAGTAGTAGGATTAAATGGATTAGGATAGTTCTGATATAATTGAAATTCATTCGGTAACGCAACTTCATTTGCTGCCGATACAGGATTAGGATCAATTATTTTAATATCATCGAACGAAAGCTGGATCCCTTTCAGATCATTATGCTCGGCAACTATTTGAAAAAGATTTACTTCCTTCCAATCAAATTTGCCCTGAGAATTATACCACTGCTCGTTATCCCAAGAACCGGTCTCGGAAAAATTACTTAATGGAATTTGGATGTGCTGCCAAGTGCCATCGAACTTCGTTTTTGATTTATCAATAGTTATCGCATTACGCCAAGGGTGGTCTTCATTATTAATTTTTGTATCAACGAACCGCATTTCAAAACGAGTTTCCTTTTCTCCTTTAAACCAAAAATCGAGTGCGAAACCTTTTGCTGCTAGATAACTAAAATCTTTTTTTCTTTTGAAGAAGAAAGAGAAATTACCATAGCGATCGGAATTTTCCCAAGAGAGAAAAAATTCGCCGTTCTTAGGCGAATCTGTTTCATAAAGCTTAAGTTCGCCTCCGCTCCAATCTGTGAAATTAAACTCAGAGGAAATATAATCATCATAAAAATTAATCTGGGATGAATCGGGACTAAACGTATCAATCTTTTGTGGCGGAGGATTAAATCCCAGAGCATTAATCATCGGGATATTAATATCATAATCAAAACGCTCGAGCGAATTTTTATTAAATATTCCGAAACCTCCTTTATAATCCCACGCAGTCCAAGCTATTCCGAGTTGTTCGAGATAAAGTTTGATAATCACATACCAAGCAATACGATCATTAGGATCGGAATTAATCATATATACACCGAACTCACCACAGTAAACCGGTACATTGCGTTTCTTAGAAAATTCAGAAGCGATATCGAGAAGTTTCCTTACTTCGGAAATTTTGCCCTCTTTTTTATAATCGTTATAAGACCATTTCAGCCAAGTGTTCTCGAGTTCAGTAGGAATAGCGGGCATCCTTGCTTCATCATAAGGGAAGGGAATATTCTTAACCGGTTCCATTGAAGGGGTTGACCAACTCGCTCCCTGATGTGTAAAAAGAAACGGATCATAAAAGTGATAAGTATAGATTAAGTTTTTATCTTCATAAATGGGCATCTGCGCCAAGCTATTATAACTATTGAAATTCGATCCGCCGATTATAATCGTATGAATAGTGTCTATTTCGCGTATGGCATTTATTACTTCTAATTGAGCTTTATTCCAATCCGCTTCGCTTATTCCATGCGGTTCATTTAATATCTCATAATAGATTAATTCGGAACGATCTTTATAATGCTCTGCCATCTGTTTCCATACGGGTACTAAAATTTCGGCAATGTTTGGTTCGGTTGGAACGCTCGGATCGAAAGTATGATTATCAAGTATAAGATGCAGTTGAAGTTCTTCTGCCCAATCGACAATCTTATCAAGAAACCGAAAGAGTAACGGATCGATAGTATAATTAGGCGAACCGTTAGTATAATAATTTAGGTTAATTGGCAGACGGATTACATCGGCTCCGAGAGACTTAATATTCTCTAAATCTTTTTTACCGTAAGCACCGAAATTTAGTTTATTGATATCATTGCCTTGCTGCATCCACATCGTAAGATTGAATCCATGTTTGAATGGCGGTTTAGGCTGTGATTGTAAGAGAGATGAAATCGGTGATAAAAATAAAAAAGATATGAGAAATAAAAGTAGAGGTTTTTTCATGAAGATTTCCCGAAAAAATTGTGAGTCTTATCTGAGCTAGTCTATTCCCTTAAAAAGTATTTTGAAGGTAGTTCCTTCATGTTTTTTACTCTTTACGTCAATAAGGGCATTGTTAATATGACAATATCTTTTGACTAATGCTAGTCCCAGACCGTTACCTTCAAAGCTTCTCGTATAGCCCTGCTCTTCTTGCTGAAACGGTGAAAAGATCATCGGAAGGAATTCTTCGCTCATCCCAATTCCCGTATCTCGAATTTCGACAATTACATCATGATCTTTTTTCTCGAGTGATATTTGTACGAATCCTTTTAATGTGTATTTGATTGCATTATCGATTAAGTTAGCAAAGACTTGTATTATGCTATATTCGTCTCCGCTAATTTTTACGTTGCTGCTATTTTTGGAATAGATTAATCGAATGCCTTTGGCTTCGGCACTCCTTTTATATTCTGTATAAAGAGGATCGATCACAATCGAATCCAAATTAATCTCTTTTAATGTCGGTTCATATAGTCCCGATTGAAGTTCGGACATATTGAGTATTGCGTCTATTGTTCTTATTATTCTTTTTGAAGCATTTTCCACGCATGGGAATAGGTCATCATATTCTTTTTCTATTTTGCCTTGAACTACTTCACCGATTAAATTAACGCTGCTTAGTATTACATTTATTGGTGTTCTTATTTCGTGAGACATTTGATTTAGAAATTCGGTTTTTATTAAGTCAGATTTCTCCGCCATCTCTTTGGCTTTTATAATTTCGTCCTTAATTTCCTTCTGCTTAGTAATATCATTTATCGTAGTAATAAAATTAAGCGGCTTACCGTCTTTATCTCTTTGAAGCACGGTGCTTATATCTGTCCATACTATATGTCCATCTTTATGGATATATCTTTTTTCCCATCTTGCTCGTGTTTTCCTTCCGGATAATATTTCTTTTACAATCTCTTCGTTATATGGGATGTCGTTTGGGTGAGTAAGCTCACGCCAATTTTTATTTAAGAGCTCCTCTTTCTTATAACCTAATATATCAGCGTAAGAATTATTTATCTCCATAAAGCCGTCTGTACTCGTAATAGCAATACCTACCGTGGTATTCATAAAAACTTCTTTGAATTTTTGTTGCGTCTCCTTTAGAATTTCTTCATTCTTAAGACGCGAGGATATATCTTTTATTGCTACTATATGAACAGGTGTATCATTTACTTTGAAAAATTCACCCGTAATTTCCACCGGGAATATCGAGCCATCTTTTCGTTTATGGTATCTTATCGGAATCCGAATGGAATGATTCATCAGATTATCAAAACTTCTTGTAACTTTTTCGGTCTTCTCCGGTTCGGCAGAGAGATCGGTATTCTTTAATATTGCCAATTCATCTTGAGTATATCCATACATCTTCTCTACTGCTTCATTAGCCTTTAATATCGTACCATCTTCATTCCTTATTAATAGGAGAGCATCGGTAACCGACTCAAATAATTTATTATAAAGTTTCTCGGTATTTTTTAATTCGCCGAGATCAAATTCGTTATTCATTCTAATCCATTAAATGTTATTTGAAAAGAAGAACCTTTTCCCTTTTCACTTATTACATCTATTTCTGCATTATTAATTTTACAGTATCTTTTTACTAAAGCCAGACCAAGACCATTGCCGTCATAACTTCTGCAATATCCTTGCTCCTCTTGTGAAAACGGTTCAAATATTTTTTCTAAATATTCTTCGCTTATTCCTATCCCGGAATCGGCTATTCTTACTACTATATTTTTTTCGTTTGATTCAAAGACCTTCAACTTAACGAAACCGGTATTGGTATATTTAATTGCATTATCCACTAAGTTAGAAAATATTTGTCCGATGCTATATTCATCGCCATAGATATTTGGCAATATATCATAATGAAAATCAAAGTCAATATTTTTAGAGCGAGCATTCACTTTATATTGCGATAATATCGGG
>CALDDL010000188.1 GCA_937936675.1 uncultured bacterium | reverse complement strand
GGATATCTTTTTGCTATCTGGTCTTTATCTAAACTTTCATTTATTTTATCATATTCACATATTTTTAATGAATCTTTTATTTGATCGATATCATATTTGCTTTCAATAATATTAATAGATTTTTCTCCACAAGTAACTACTGCGTATTTGGATACCATTAACTGACCAATAATAGAATAAACAAGCAACTTGCCAATCACTTCTACTTCCAAAATACTGCTAAATTCCTTACTTAGGTCAAAAAGAGAACTAAGCTGATTTACTTTAGAATCCAATTCTCTATTTACGTTTTTTAATCTTTCGACCGTTAGAGAATTTTCTACTGCTGTAGCACCAAGATTAAGCAGCGTTTTTAGGAACTCTAAATCTTCGTTTGTAAAAGGAGTTCTAGATAGTTTACTGCCTAATAAAACTATTCCTTTTGTACCTGAATTGGATTCGATTTTGTCTATTACGGCAATTTTATATTGTGCAATAAATGCCTGTAATTTAGAATTTGAATTTAATTCTTCTAGTTTTACTTTAGGAAATTTTTCTTGATCAGCAGCGGAAAATCCTTTGATTACCTTTAATTCCAAAAAGCCGTTATTATCAATTAATGCAATAATTCCCTTTGTAATTTGGAACTTTGAGAAACATGTGAGTAGGATATTATTAAGAATGAAACTTAGATCGAGTGAAGAATTTATTAGATTGCTGTAATCAACTAAAGCAGCAAGATTTCTATGAGCGATTATATTTTTATCCGGGATCATAATTAGGGTAAATACTTTACCATTTTAACCTGATTTTTATTTTTATATTTTGAGTAAACAACTTCATCCATCATTTTTTTCATAAGATACATTCCAAGTCCGCCGATTCTTCTCTGTTTATAGTATTCTTTTATATCGGGCTCCGGAATAAGATTAGGATCAAACTCAATTCCGTTATCAAGTATAGTTATTATAAATTTATTAGCGATTCGGTTTAGTTCTATTTGAATATCTCCTGAAGGAGAATATTTATAAGCATGCTTAATTATATTAGTACATGCTTCATCTACGGCTAAGATAATATTGCCAATTATAGCATTGGAATATCCTAAGCTAAGAGCCGTATTCTTTATAAAGTCTCTGATTATTGATAAGTTATCAGTAGAACTTTTAACCGATAATTCCAGTGGGAATTTTAATTCTTCTAAACTCAATGTTAACTCAGATTAGAAAACTTATTAACTGCTTCTTTCTCATCTTTATAAAATTCATAAAGAACAGGAAATCCGAGCAGATCAAAAATATTATAGACGCTATCATTCATATTCGAGAATTTTATATCCCCTTGATTATCTCTCATTTGCTCGACGAACGCCATAAAAACACCTAAACCCGCACTGCTTATGTAATTCAACTGGTCAAAATTAACAACCACTTTGAATTGTTTATCAGTAATAAGCTTAGAGAACATATTCTCTAATTCAGGAGCCGTATGAGCATCGAGATATCCCTTAACGTCTATAACACTGACAGAGCCAACTCCTCGCAAGTTGACATTAAAATCCGCCATTAATATCTCCAATTATTTATTATTATTTAATCTTTTTAATATAACTAAAGTTATATCATCATGCTGTGAATTATCAAGTGAAAATGTAGTTAATTCAGTCATTATTTTATTACTTATTTCATTTGCAGATAAATGACATGAATCAGTAATTATTTTCTCTATTCGCTCATAACCAAAATCCTCAAAATTAGAATTCTTGGATTCAGGAATACCGTCAGAATAGAGAACTAAAATATCATTATAATTTAATGAAATTTCCATTTCTTTAATAGAATTTTCAAAATTAATACCATAATCAAGACCTAGTCCAATCCCGGGTGGTTGAATTTTTTGAATAATACCATGGCTACATAAAAGAGCCGGTGTATGTCCACTTCTTGCTAATGATAATTTACCTGTTTCTAAATTAAGTACGTAATAAATCGAAGTAACAAAAGTCTTTCTATCTAAAGTATCTTTAAGAACATCATTAACTCGGACTAATAATTCCTTTGGATTAAAAAATATTTTAGAGAGAGAACCAAATATACCTTTAACTTCTGCCATAATAAATGCAGCAGAAATTCCTTTACCCGAAACATCAGCTACTACAACCGCATAATTATTATCATCTAACTTAAAGAAATCATAATAATCGCCTCCAACTTCAAAAGCAGGAATAAATAAAGCCGAAACCTGATATTCATCTAATTCAGGAACTTGATGCGGAAGAATTTTACGTTGAATTTCTCTGGCTACATCTAGCTCCTTCTCCATTCTTTCTTTTTCAATCGATTCTTCAATGAGTTTTGCATTTTCTAATGCTACCGCAGCATAATTAGCAAATGCACTAATTGCCTTCTTATCATCATCATCATATTTAATTTCAAGGCTTCGAGCAGCAAATAAATATCCACTTATGTTTTCATGATGCATTAAGCAAGCGAAGGCAATTGAATCAAAATTGAATTTTGAATTATTATTTTTTACAAATGGAGAAAGATTATGCCGAGTAACAATCGTTACCCCTTCTTCCATATCATACTTTTGTCCTAGAATAAATTTTGTTAATTCATCTGCTTCAAGATATCCGATATTATTAACAGATTTTAATTCGAATTCGTCACCCTGTTTTATTACTAACCAAGAGGCATCAGAATTACAAATCTTAGATGTGAGTAAAGTAACTGATTCAGCAAGCTCCTTAAAATCAAATACCTGAGTGATTAATTTCGTAAGATCAATTAAGGACGAAACTTCTTCGCTTTTCCTGTCGAATGCTTCCGCAGTCGGTAAATGAAATAATGTCGTAAAAAATACTACTGTTGAAAATATTATTCCATATAACATTACTAGATTAATTAATGTGAGCAGACCCGGAGAAAAAGAAGAGATTATCGTTTCAAAATTATCATCCCCTGAGATCATACCAAAATTAAATGAAAAAACAACTATCAAAACAATCGAAATTAAAATAAGATAGACTTTTTGTTTCTTTGAAAGGAATCCAATCCATGATACCCTAAGTGAGTTTAATGAAATAAGAATTATTGAAACTACATAAAATGATTCTTTTATAAAATCATATTCGGAATTTATCTTCACAAATATATTTGATAGAAAAGTGAACATGAAAAAGACAAGCATTGTATTCATATATACAGAAGGATCTTTCTTTTGTCTTAAGAAGAATAATTCCCTTAGAGAAGAATAGATAAATATTACAATGCCAATAAGAATAAAAATTGCAAGAATACTAAAAAGAGAACTAATAAAATCTCTTGTCTCAATATTAATATTATTTGATGATAGGGTAAATTTAGTAATAGAAGCAACTAAAAAAATTACGGCAGCAAAAATCCCAATATTAAGTACTAAGGATATCGGCTGTATCAATCTGGAAGTAAAAAAATCTTTAAGATATTCAAAGAGAATAAATGCTGCGGATAAAACCAAAAATTCGTGAAGAATAAATAATGGAAGATAATCATGCATTGGGAAAACAATATTATATAAGAATAAGATTATAAAAACGAAAATGGAATATTCTAGTTTTCTTGAGCGTGCTATTTTCTGTAAGTTAAATTTCATATTATCTATCGGAATTTGCGTTGGAATCTTTTTCTTGAATTTTTCTTTCTTTATCTAATTTCATCTTGTATTTTCTCTGCATTGAATCCCTTGCCATTTTAGAATACATGTTCCCAATTGAATCCCATTTTAGTCCAAATTCTTCCCATTTTTTAGGATCATTACTTTTTGACGTTTCCCTTAAAGTCCTACTTAAATCATTAGTAAGTTCTTTGATATTAAATTCAAGTTTGATATCGCCCATCTCTTTTGAATTAGATGGAATTTCAATTTTTATTTTATTCGGATCGTTTGAATATACTTTTATTTGGTCTCCGTCAAAAACATATTTAGTAATATTATCAGATTCCTTACTATTATACCCATTAGAAGGAGGTGGAGGCGGCGGTGTGGGAGTAACGGGGAAATTAAATTCAAAACCATTCTTCTTGTAGCTCATTGCAATCTGATTTTTCAATTGTTTTCTATCTAAACCTACAACTGATTTAAAAACAGTGTCACTTGCAATAAAAATGAAATCATTATTTTTATTAGAATAAAATGATTTTTCTAATTTAGCTAGTCCTGATGAATCAATTGGAATTTTTAGTTTTTTATCACCCGTAATTTTCTGAATATGCTCCATCAAATCTGCTAAAATTAATCTTCTTAAATCGGGTAATCTAGGACTTACTGCGATTGTATTTTGTTCATTAGTCCATACCGAGGAATAAATTTCATCTTTATAGGAGTCGAGAATAGAATCGGCGATTGCTAATTGTCTTGTATCAAGATTAAAATGCTCTTTAAATTTTTCATAATTATCGGTGTTTTCTTTAATCATAGCGTGCTTTACTTCAAGTATTTCTCCTTTATCCGGGTCTTCATTTATAAATAATATTCTATTATTTTCTTTATCGATAGGGAGATTATGATAGTAAGCGAAATTAAAAATATCTTCTTTGCTTAATTCATTACTTACGAATAGAGGTTTAAGATTTGCAGTATAGAAAGAGGTAAGGCTATTTTTATTCTCGTCAATAAAGCTTTCATACTTTTCTTTATTAGCCTTAAAAAAAAACATTAATGCAATAGTTAAAGCAGCAAGACCAAAATAAGGAATGAATTTTACAAAATTATTTTTTTTCTTATTTGATTCGTGCAATTTAGGTCCTTAATTCTTTGTGGTACGGCTCCAATAAAAATTTTAAACTTTCGCGGGCTCTAAAAATTCTAGATTTAATAGTGCCAACTTCACAATCTAATTGATCGGCAATTTCTTTATAAGAGAGTCCGTCAATATCTCTAAGGATAAGAGGAACACGTAATTTTTCGGGAAGTTTTTCAATAGCCCCCCTTACAATATGCGGAACGTCAATATCCTCTGAAAATGGTTTAGTACCATATTGAGTATCAGAATCTTCCAAAGGAACAAAGATACTTCTTACCTTCTTTTTCCTTAAGTAATCTTTGCACTTATTGATAGTAATTCTATAAAGCCAAGTAGTAAATTTAGATTCGAATCGGAAATCTTTGAGCTTGTGATAAACATTAATGAAAACATCTTGAGATATATCATCAACAAAATCATTATCACCGAGAGTAACAAAAACAAGATTACGAACCTTTTCCTTATGCTTCATTACAAGAGTTTTGAAAACAATTTGCTCGCCATCAATAAATCTTTTGATAAGAGCGAAATCTTCATCCTCTTCGGAATTAGAATCATTAAACTCGAAAGCATTATTTTGGTTTTCTAAACTATCCATACTTTAGACGATGATATTAATATAATGTTCCTATAAATAATTCTTTATTTTTATACATATATTCAATAACTTATCTTACAATATAATTATTTATAGATTATTAAAGCCAATTATTGTTTAGAAACTTGTTAACAATTACTTTTAGAATAAAATAAATTCGGAGAGGTTGTATGAAAGTAAAAACCTATGAAAAGTACAATGCACTAGTAGTTGAGTTGAAAGGAAACGTTATGGGCGGACCTGAAGCTCAAGAATTTGGAGAACTTCTACACAAATTTGTCGATGAAGGCAAACTAAATATTGTAGTTGATCTTTCAGAAACAAAATTTATGAATAGCTCAGGATTGGGCATGCTGATTAGCGGATACACCACAATGAAAAACGGGGGTGGAAGTTTAAAACTAGCGAATGCTACCGATAAAATCGAAAGCTTGTTGGTTATTACAAAATTAATAACAATCTTCGAGCATTTCGAGTCAGTTGATAAAGCTGTAGATAGCTTCAAATAAGTTAGTCATTTATTTTCTTAGCTGTACCGGAGTGACTAAATCACTTTAGTACGGCTTTTTTTTTGTTTTTAAAATTAATTCGGAGTGAGTTTATGGAAGTTACCGTTTTGGTTGGCAGCCAATGGGGAGACGAAGGTAAAGGAAAGATAGTCGATATTCTAAGTGATCGATACGATTTTGTTGCTCGTTATCAAGGTGGCGCTAATGCCGGGCATACTGTTATTATTGGCGATCAACAATTCATTTTACATCTAGTCCCTTCGGGTATTTTAAGAGAAGATGTTAAATGCGTGATTGGCAATGGAGTTGTAATCGATCCTCAAGCTCTTCTTGATGAAATTAAATTTCTTGAATCTTCCGGTATAAGTACTAAAGGACGTTTATTTATAAGTCATAATGCACATCTAATAATGCCGTATCATAAACTTTTAGACCAGATAAATGAAAGCGGTGCTAATAAAATTGGCACTACAGGTAGAGGTATCGGACCTTGCTATATCGATAAATATGCCAGAAAAGGAATCAGAATTGTCGATCTTCTTGATAGAGATGTATTGAAAGAAAAAATAAAATTAAATTTAGAAGAAAAAAATAATCTTCTTAAAAAAGTTTATAACCATGCAGAATTAAATGTCGATGAAATTATAAACGAATATGTGGAATTTGACAAACAGATTGATCAATATATTACAGATGCTCCCTCTTTATTAAATAATGCAATATTAGAAGGACAATCAGTTTTAATTGAAGGCGCACAAGGCACAATGCTGGATGTGGATCATGGCACTTATCCATTTGTAACATCATCCAATCCAACTTCGGGAGGTGCATGTACGGGAACCGGAATTCCTCCTACAAAAATTTCATCTGTCTTCGGAATTGTAAAGGCATATACGACACGAGTAGGTAATGGACCATTCCCCACAGAGCTATTCGGTGAAGAGGGTGAAAAATTGAGAAAAACCGGTGCTGAATTTGGAGCTACAACCGGACGCCCAAGAAGATGCGGTTGGTTCGATGCTTTCCTTCTTAATTATTCCAGAATGATAAATGGTATTGAAAGAACAGCAATTACTAAATTAGATGTTCTTGGTTATCTCGATGAAATTAAAGTATGCGTCGGTTATGAAAAAAATGGTAAAAAATTAAAATCTTATCCGACAGATATAAGTCAATTAGAAAACGTTACTCCGATTTATGAAGTTTTAAAAGGATGGAAACAGGATATTTCGGGAGCAAAAAGTTTCAATGAACTCCCTACTGAATGTAAGGATTATTTAAGTTTTATTTCTCAGGAAAGCGGTATTGAAATAAAAATAATTTCGGTGGGTCCCAAAAGAGAACAAACAATAGAGCTTTAGCTGTTAAAATGAAAATAAATTATAATCCGGCATCGAAAAATATTAAACTGATCTTGCTAGTCCTTGCCATATTTATAGCTGCCGGGACATTATTTTACACGCAATCGATAGTCCAAAAACTTCAGAATCGAGAACGAGAGATTGTAAAACTCTATGCTCAAAGCTTGGAATTTATTGCAAATTCCACAGAAGATAATATCGATTTTACGTTTATCTTTCAGAACATAATTCAAAGAATCGATTTCCCTCTAATACTAACCAGTCCTGAAGATATTATTAGCTCTACTAAAGTAGGCTCCGGATTTAAAAATATAGATATAGACTCCACTCTTTCAGAACATGAAAAAAGGGCTTATCTTAATCAACAATTAATTGAGTTAAGAAAAATTCATCCGCCGATATTAGTTACATTGCGCGATAGCACGGTCATACAAAAAATCTATTTCGGAGAGTCTGATATTGTCCAAAGACTTAAATTCTATCCTTATTTTCAAATTATATTTGCATTCCTTTTTATAATAATTGCCTATTCGAGTTTTAATTATCTAAAACGAAGCGAGCAAAGCAGCATTTGGGTGGGAATGTCTAAAGAAACTGCTCACCAATTAGGTACACCTATTTCGAGTCTTATGGGTTGGAATGAAATATTGAGGATGAACTATAAAAATCCAGATAAAGTAATGGATGCTACTTATGAGATTGAAAGTGATCTGGTAAGACTTAATAAAATAACAACCAGATTTTCTAAAATCGGTTCAAAACCGGAGCTCAAGAAAGAAGAATTATATACTTTACTAGAAAAAGTTGTTTCGTATTTCCAAAGACGACTTCCACAAACCGGCAAAAAAGTTGAGCTGATACTTAAAGGCGACAAAGACATTGTAACATTGTTAAACCCTGACCTATTTGAATGGGTAATTGAAAATTTAATTAAAAATTCTTTAGACGCTATTGAAAATAAAGCAGGTAAAATAGAGATAGAAGTACTCAAAACTAAAAACGGAATCGAGATTGAAGTAACTGATAATGGGAAAGGAATTGAGCCAAAAAGTAAAAAAGATATATTCAAACCCGGATTTAGTACAAAACGCAGAGGTTGGGGTTTAGGTTTAAGTTTATCGAGAAGAATTGTTGAAAACTATCACGGCGGTAAAATATTCGTCAAAAATTCTGTTATCACAGAAGGTACTACAATGAAGATAATATTAAAATCCGAAGTTTAGATTTGTCCTATTATTCCCTATTTTAATAGAATAATAAGACCACAATTCTTATTATCTAGAAAAATCAAAAACCTACATTCCTATTATCCAAACTAGGCAAACATTTTAATTGGCACATAAGTTGTTATATTTAAGGCACATATATGTACCCTCCCAAAACGCACATTAACAGCCGTGGTTTGCCCTCACCATGGCTGTTTTTATATAGAACTTCTTTTTTCATATATTTGTTATCTAAATTATGGAAAATACCTTAAAATTATATCTTAGAGAAAAAAAGCAAGAAACCGATGATACTATCAGTTTAATTTTAGAAGATACATCAGGACAGATAAATTCGTTTCATGCCGGACAATTTATTACTTTGCTATTTAATAATGATAGTAATTTAGTATATCGATACTACTCAATATCCACATCTCCTTCCTGCCTTCCGATGCTTAGAGTAACTATTAAAATTACGGAAAATGATATAGAGACTGAAAACATAATCAACTCTTTGAAAATAAACGACTTAATTGAAGCATATCCTCCGGCAGGTAATTTTTATAATGAACCCTCCTCAGATAATGAAAAGAATTATATATTGATAGGTGTCGGAAGCGGTATCACTCCTCTAATTTCTATAGCTCATCAAATATTGGAGAAAGAGAAAAAAAGTAAAATCTATCTTTTATATGGAAATAGGAACCAAAAAAACATTATTTTTTATAATGAATTAGAGAATATGATATCCGAGTATAAGAATCGATTGATAGTAACACATTTTTTAAGCCGTCCTGAGGTAAATTATACCGGTAATAAAGGAAGAATTACCGAAGAGTTTATTAAGGATTTCTTAACATATTTTAGTCCCGCTGAATTAGAAATAACTGATTTTTATATCTGCGGACCGGATGAATTAGTTGAAAGGGCAACAGAAGCAATAGAGTCACTTAAGATCATAAATAAAAATAAATTAAAAGAATACAGAACGGTTTCAATTAAGACCGTCAATTAAATTAGTAGTTGTATAAAGGAGATTATATGTCAATAAATGAATCAATATTACCAGGAGTTAAACATACAATTGCAATAGCGAGCGGTAAAGGAGGGGTGGGTAAAAGCACAGTAGCGGTGAATCTTGCAGTATCCCTTGCTAAACAAGGATATAAAGTTGGACTTATAGACGCTGATATTTACGGACCGAGTATTCCATTAATGCTTGGATTTAAAAAAGACGCAAAGATATTTCAAGACTCAATGACCCAAAAGATGATGCCTTTAGAAAATTATGGCGTTAAACTTATGTCGATCGGCTTTTTGATTAGTGATGATGATCCTGTAATATGGCGCGGACCAATGGCTAGCGGAGCTGTTAAACAATTCATGACAGATGTTAATTGGGGTGAATTAGATTATTTACTATTCGATCTACCTCCGGGCACCGGCGATATTCAATTAACTTTAGTGCAAGCAATTCCACTCTCAGGCGCTGTAGTAGTTACAACACCTCAAAATATGTCGTTAATTGATGTTCGTAAAGCAGTAAAGATGTTTATTAGGGTAAATGTTCCTATTTTTGGTATTGTAGAAAATATGAGTTATTTCTTAGCACCTGACACAAATACAAGATATGATATTTTCGGTTCAGGAGGCGGAGAGAGCTTAGCTAAAGAATTTGATGTAACTCTTTTAGGTCAGATACCGATTGACCCAAGAATCAGAGAAGGAGGAGATTCCGGGAAACCTGTTTCTTATGAGCTTGAAGGAACAATACATGAAGCAGAACTTAATAAGATAGCTAAGAATTTAGTAGCTCAAATAGAAAATAAAAATGGCAGCAGCAACGATTTAGAAATAGAATTATAATTTAAATGGAGTCAGAGATGACAAACCAGATGTTCGAAAAAGTTCAAAAAGCATTGGAGACTATTCGTCCTTATTTAATGGCAGATGGTGGTGATGTAGAACTTGTAAGAGTATCAGATGAAGGTATTGTAGAAGTGAGACTTACAGGAGCATGCAGCGATTGTCCTATGTCTCAGATGACTCTTCGAGCCGGAGTGGAAAGAGCTTTAATACGTGAGATACCCGGAATCAGAAGAGTAGAAGCAGTTAATTAATTATTTATATATAAGGTAATACAAATGAGAAACAAAGTTATTGCAGGCAACTGGAAGATGAATAATTCCATTGAAGAATCAGTAAAACTAATTTCGGAATTAAAACAGGGGCTTATTGAAACAAAAGTTAAAGTAATAATCTGCCCACCTTTTACATCACTAGAAACAGCAAATGCATTAATAAAAGGGAGCCAAATAGAACTTGGCGCACAAAATATGCATAATGAAACTTCGGGTGCTTTTACCGGAGAAATATCAGCCTCGATGCTTAAGAGTGTGGGATGTAAATATGTTATTCTTGGACATTCGGAAAGAAGAGCAATTTTTGGCGAAAGTAATGAATTTATAAATAAAAAAGTTCATAAAGCACTTTCAGAAAATTTAATCCCTATACTATGCGTTGGTGAATCATTAGAAGAAAGAGAAAAAAACATTACTAAGGATGTAGTAAAAAAACAATTATTAGTTGGTTTAGATTCTGTTTCTTCGGAACAAGCAAAAGATATAATTATTGCTTATGAACCTGTATGGGCAATTGGAACGGGTAAGACTGCTTCACCTGAGCAAGCTCAAGAAGTTCATGAATTTATTCGTACTCTTCTGGATGAAAAATATGGCAAAGAAACAGCCGAAAAAATGATTATTCAATATGGTGGAAGTGTAAAACCTGAAAACGCAGGTGAGCTCCTTTCGCAAAAGGATATTGATGGTGCCTTAGTCGGAGGTGCATGCCTTAAAGCAGATTCTTTTCTTGGAATTATAAAAGCTGCTAAAAACTAATATATTTCAGGGGATATCAGCATCTCTTTAATTGATATCCCCTCCCTTTTTTAGTATATTTGTAGATTGTATTTTAATAACTTTTAAAACTATGAATCTAAAATTATACTATCCCCTTTTTCTATTACTAATACTCCCTGCTCTGATTAAACCTCAAATCAGGACTTTTGAATTAGAGAAAAATGAATCCAAATTTGTGGATTCCTCATCTATTAAAAATAATGGCTATAGAGAAACAATTAATCTAAATACAAATTGGTCAGTCTATTATTCCGATAATAAAGAAGAATCTAAAGAAATAAATATTCCTGCCTCGTTTAGTGGCTCGGAAAAACTTACTTATGAAAAATATTTTACTTTATCTCAAAATCAGGTCGAGAATAAAAGTATTCAATTAGTTTTTGAAGGACTTAGTTATTCAGCGGAAATTTCTCTAAATGGTAAAAATATTTATAATTATTATGGTGGAGGAATTCCATTTAGAATTAATCTTCCGAAGGAAAATCTTTACTATAATAAGTCGAATCTTCTAAAAGTAAAAGTTACGAAAACTTTAGATTCACAAAATTCTATCCCCGTTAAGCCGAGATTCTTGTTCCCTGCTCAAAATGGTGGAATTATCAGAAATGTTTATTTATCTGTTTTATCGAATGTATATATTGATGATTTTTCTTATAAAAAAAATATTAATGCAAAAACTCAATCAGGTTCTTTAGATGTAGATGTAACTGTGATTAATTCTTTACCTGTAAAAAAAACAATTAATCAGGATAGTACGAATAATTACTATTCAATTAATGTTGCAATAACATCCAAATTAGGGAATCAAGTTTTTAACGGAGAAAGCAAAATAAATGTAATCCCCAATAGCCGCTCAAAAACTATTAAATTAAAAATCCCTTTGAATGGTTTGATGCTTTGGTCTCCCGGAAATCCGAATTTATATTCAATTAAGATTTCATTAGCTCAAGAGAATAATTTAATTGATCAAGAACAATCCACAATTTCTTTTTATAAATTTTCTTCTGATGGTTCCAAACTTGCGCTAAACGAGAATAAATTTGTAACTAAAGGTTCTGCATATATTTCATACAACACTTATACCGGAACAAAAGATATTAACAATCTTAAATATGAGCTTATATTACTAAAAGAAGCCGGATTTAATACTATACGATTTTATAAACATTTTCCAAGTGCGGATGCTCTAAAAATTTGTGAAGAGATCGGATTATTAGCTTTTATCGAAATACCGATAAATTCGATCCCCGAAGAACTTCTGCTAAATCCGGAATTTAGAGAACGATACGAAAACACATTAACAAATTTCATTAAAGAGTATTCAACTTATTCAGCGGTTGCCGCAATCGGTCTCGGAAGTTCATTCCTCTTGGATTCTGAGATTAATAGAGATTTTATTTCTAAATACACTGAATTAATAAATAATAAAACCGATAAGATTAGCTTTGCTTCATTTCTTGGATATTCAGATAAAAGGATTGATGGACTGGGGCTCTACGGTTTTGAACTTAATGCCAACAGAACTACAAATACAGAAAATTTTATTAATCTTATTTCAGATAAGGATAAACCAACTTTCGTAAGCGAAGTTAGTTACCCTGATTATTATGGTAAATCATCAGGTTATTTATCGGCATATTCTGCAGAAGCGCAAGCAAAATTTTTCTCCGATTTTATTCCAAATATTTTAAAAAATAATAATTCGGGATTAGTTATTAATTCTATTTTTGGTTTTAGAGGGGATTTTATCTCTTCGTATGCTGGTAATAATGATTGGGGATTGTATCGCACGAAAATTTTAGAAAATTCTCTATCTGATAATTCTTTAGCTTTTAGAGCTATAAAAGGAGCATTAACAGCTACAAATACTCCTAATATTTCCATAGGGACCGATAAAGGAGATTCACCGATTTCATTTATTATTACTCCAATAATTATTACTCTTTTACTAACAATTGTGATAAATTCTAAACGAAAAATCAGAGAAGATTTTTCGAGAGCTTTATTAAAATCTTATAATTTTTTTGCTGATGTAAGAGATAATAGAATATATACCGGGATTGCATCATTATTTGTTTTGCTATTTAGTCTTGCTTCGGCTGCAATTCTTTTTTCTATACTTTTATTTTATTTCAAGGATAATATTTTCATTGAGAAGTTAATAATTTCTTCAGGATTGGGAAGTTTAACAAATTCAATTTTATCTCTATCTTGGAATCCACTCTCCTCATTTATTGCTCTTTTTATTTTAGCATTATTCAAAATCGGAATAGTAATCATCATCATTAAAGGATTCTCGCTTCTTGTAAAAACTAAAGTAGGTATTCAAAAAGTATTTTATGTTGTTAGCTGGTCATTACTTCCTTTAACTTTACTCCTTCCTTTGGAATTGATATTATATAAATTATTGGAATCAGGTTTAGCTAATAGTGCCCTTTTTATAATTATTGGTTTATGGTTTATATGGGTACTTTTTAGAATTATAAAAGGTGTCTATATTATTTTCGATACGAGTGCACTAAGAGTATATAGTTATTCGTTTGCAACAATTTTGGGTCTTATCGTAATATCTGTATTATACTTACATTTTTCCAATCAATCTGTATATTATATTATTAATGTAATTAAACAGATTCAGTTAATGAATTATTAGAGGGACCATTTGTATCTATCAAGACTCGAAATATTCGGATTTAAGTCGTTCGCAAATAAAACTGTAATCAATTTTACAAAAGGAATTACAGGAATTGTAGGACCGAATGGGTGTGGCAAGACTAATATAGTTGATGCAATAAGATGGTCTTTGGGTGAACAAAAAACATCCACTCTCCGAAGCGATAAGATGGAAAATGTAATTTTCAATGGTACAGCTACAAAGAAGCCTATGGGAATGTCCGAAGTTTCATTAACTTTAGTGAATGATGCAGGTCTTTTACCTACCGAATATAGTGAAGTAACGATTACTAGAAGGATATTCAGATCAGGCGAAAGTGAATATCTCCTTAATAAAAATATATGTCGTCTAAAGGATATTACAAATCTTTTTATGGATACGGGAATGGGTACAAACGCCTATTCTATTATCGAATTAAAGATGATTGAACCGATTGTAAGCGGGAAAGCAGATGACGTAAGAAAAATGTTTGAAGAGGCTGCCGGAGTAAATAAATATAAAGTCCGCCGTAAATTATCCCTAAAAAAACTTGATGACGTAAAGCTAGACCTAACTAGAGTAAATGATATTGTAGCAGAAGTAGAGAAAAATGTCCGTTCATTAGAAAGACAAGCAAAAAGAGCAGACCAACATAATCAAATACAGTCTATCCTTAAAGAAAAAGAGATTGATTTATCCGAACGTGAATTTACTCTTAATACAAGAAAGAAAAATGAAATTGAATCTCAGATATCAGAATTTTCTGTTTTGCGTCAAGAAATTGATAATCAAATTTCTGAATCTGAAACTATACTCCTAAATCTTCGCAACGATGTAATGAACGTCGAAAGTCAATTATCTCAAAAAAGATTAGAAATAAATAAAAATACGGATGAACTCCACAACGTTCAAAAAACGGTCTCGGTAAATGAAGAGAAATTGAAATCTCTCAATAATACTATTATACGTCTTAATAATGAATGTAAAGATTTTGAGAACCAAATTGAACGCAATGAAGAAATAATTGAAGAGAATTATGAAAAATTAGCTGAAATCGATTCTGATATTTCTAAGAATAATATTGATTCTGATAATAGCCAATTATCTTTAGAAGAAAAGAAAAAGAACCTTGACTCGAAAAAATTAATTACCAAAGAGCTTAATGATCAGTTTGTTACTATTGAAAAGAATTTGCGAGATGCCCAAAATCAGCTAAAAAATAGTGAAGTTGAATTTGATAAAATTAAATCTACAATAGAAAAATATAACCAAAGGATCCTTACTACTACAAATACTATTGCTAAGACTGTCGGATATATAGAAGAACTTAATAATGAGAAATCGGTTACAGTTAAGAAATTTGAAGAAACAGAATCATTCTACTTCAAAAAGAAAAATGAAAAAGAAAGTTTAGATAAGGAACTATCTAAATTAAAGAACCAAGAAGTGGAAGAAAGAACAGCAATTGCGGCGCTGAAAGAAAAAATTAATTTTTTCCAAAACTTAATAACTAATTTAGAAGGAGTTTCTGAAGGCTCCAAGATATTGATAGAAAGTTCGAATTGGACTCCTAAGCAAAAATTTATTTTTGCTGATGTTGGAAATGCCAATGATGAGTTTAGGTATGCATTAGAAGCAGCTCTTAAAAATGTTTTAAATAATTTATTGGTTGATAGCATTGAAGATGTCAAAAATGCAATTAGCTTATTAAAAAATAATAATCTAGGAAAGGCTTCTTTCTTTCTTCTCAATAAAAGTGGAGGAAATAAACCTTCACTAATTGATCGACTATATAAATTTAGTATCGGAAGAAAGGCAGCAAAAATAAAAAAAGAGACTGGTTTTATTAATTGGGCATCGGAATTGGTTAATTCAGAAATCGAATGGCAGCCCTATTTCTTAAAAGTTCTTTCCCAAACTATTATTTCAGATACGTTGGAAAACGCTATCGAAATCCATCAAAAATATCCGGAGTTTGATGTAGCCACTCTTGAGGGTGATATAGTAAAAGCAAATGGGATAATAGAAGCCGGTTCACTTCCAAAACTTGATGATACGCTTTTTGGAAGAAAACAATTATTGGAAGATTTTATTGCAGAGTATCCTCGTCTTGAGGATAAACTAAATGAACTCAAAAGTAAAATTGCTTCAGTAGAAGAAAAAATTGCTTCTATTGATTTAAATGATATTAATGAATCTACAAAAGTATTATTAAATGATATCAATAATACCGAGAAGCAGATCTCTCAATTTGAATTTGAAAAAAAGAAAGCCAATGAAGAGGTAGAGAATACTCAGAAACAAATACAAGAACTTGCATCACGTTCAAATGATCTTGATAATGAAAAGATTAGACTTACTTCATTAATCGAAAATGTAACTCAAGAGAGATCATTAAAACTAAGTGAAATATCTGAATTAGAATCAAATCTCAAATTAATAGAAGAGGATTATAATAAATTTTATTCAGAGATCAATTCTCGCAAAATAGAATTAGAAAAACTTAAAGGACAATCCTCAAACCTTTCGAGCTCAATTTTTAGAACAAAAGAACTTATTAAACAATTACGAAATGGAATAGATAAGCGTCAAGAAGATATTAAAGAAACCGAAGAAGAAATTGATGAACTCAAAGGTATAACATATCAATTGAATGATTCGCTTACTAGAATTAATGAAATTAGGCATACTCTATTTAATCAACAAACAGATATCGAATTACGATTAAGAAATTTAAAAGAAGAATCGACCGAAAAAGAAAAAGCTCTAAGAGAGATAAGAAATAAACGTCAAGAGATTTCGGATAAAATTCACAATTTACAGATCAAAGAAAATGAATTGAGCCTTAGATTAGAAAATCTTATCCATAATATCATGGTAACATACTCACTAGAATTACAACTTAAAGAATATGAAGACTTAGAAACATTCAATTATAAAGAAAGAAACGAGGAAGTTAATTCTCTCAAAGAAAAAATAAAAAATATCGGACCGGTAAACTTGCTTTCATTTTCGGAATATGAAGAAGAAAGAACAAGAATGGAATTTTTCCATAAGCAGAGAAATGACTTAATTGACTCGGAGAAAGACTTAATCAATACGATTAATGAAATTAATCAGACAGCACAGCAATTATTTATTGAAACGTTTGAACAGATAAGGACAAATTTCAAGACAATTTTCCAAACATTATTCAATGAAGGAGATGAATCGGATATTATTCTGGAAGAAGGAATCGATCCTCTTGAATCGAAGATAGAAATTATGGCAAAACCTAAAGGTAAGCGTCCTACAAATATTGAGCAGCTTTCCGGCGGCGAGAGAACTCTTTCGGCTATTGCTCTGCTATTTGCAATCTATTTGGTGAAACCAAGCCCCTTCTGTATTCTCGATGAAGTTGATGCTCCATTGGATGATGCGAATATTGATAAATTTTCTAAACTTTTGATTGAGTTTACTAATAGAACACAATTTATTCTTATTACACATAATAAGAGAACTATGGAAGCATCAGAGAATATGTACGGCGTAACAATGCAAGAGACTGGTATTTCAAAGCTTGCAGCCGTTCAGTTTAATGATGAAATAGAATTAAATT
>CALDDL010000187.1 GCA_937936675.1 uncultured bacterium | reverse complement strand
AATCCCTCGGAAGCGATTTCAAATAATATTCTCGGCACTCGCAACCTCATCTCTCTCTCGATTAAATATAACGTAGAAGCATTCACTATGATCTCCACCGATAAGGCAGTGAACCCGACTAACATTATGGGTATGTCAAAACGGATTGCGGAGATAATCGTCCTAAGTGCTGCAAATTTTTCGAATAAGAAATTCTCGGTCGTAAGATTCGGGAATGTGCTCGGTTCACGCGGCTCGGTAGTCAATATCTTCCGTAAACAGATTGTGGCAGGGGGACCCGTTACGGTTACCGATCCTCGTATGATTCGCTATTTTATGACTATTCCCGAAGCGGTGCAGCTCGTTCTTCAATCTTTCACTCTCGGTAAAGGGGGAGAAATATTCGTACTCGATATGGGCGAACCGCATAAAATAGTCGATCTCGCCGCCGATATGATTACTCTCAGCGGTTATGACGTGGGAAAAGATATTGAAATTAAGTTCATGGGAATTCGTCCCGGAGAAAAACTTTATGAGGAACTTTTCTATGCCGATGAAGAACATGATACCACCGAACATAAAAAAGTATTTAAATCTGGCGATATTGCTCCTTTGAGGTTCGATCAACTTTCAAAAAGAATTGATCAATTTATCGATGATAATAGAATGCATCATTACGATAATGTAATAAGCGAACTTAAATCCCTAATGGCTGAACTCAATAGCAAAGAGAAAGTTTCTTAATGAAATATTTTATTGTTTTATTCCTTTTGAGTTCGGCGGCTTTCGGACAAACGATTACGGGTCTGACCGGACTATATACCATCCCGACAGGGGAGACTCTCTCCGATGGAAAATTGATTGTGGGGATTAATTATCTCTCAGATGGCAACGAAAAAGGTTACTCGAAAAATCTCGAAGCTCTCTCTTACTATATGACGTTTGGCTATCTCCCATTTCTCGAAGTCGGATTACGGTTTACTAATCGTACCAAAACTGCGGATGCGCTCGGCGATAGAATGTTTAGCGCACGAATAAAATTTCTTAATGAATCGGAATATCTTCCTTCGGTAGTATTCGGTGCACATGATATTTTCAGAAGTTCAGACAGCAAAACAAATTATTATAATGCTACTTATTTTGCATTGACTAAAAATTTCCCCTTTGATTCCTTCCTAAATAATATAAAGCTTACTGCCGGATTCGGTTTTGATCTTTTTAATGCACGCAGTTATCAATTCGAGGGTGCATTCGGCGGTGCTTCAATATCACTCCTTAAATTCTCTGAATTACTTATTGAATATGATGCCGATTATTTTAATGCCGGTGTACGATTGAACCTGTTCGATCATTTATATCTTATCGGCGGATTCCAAGACTTAAAAGTTTTTAATGGGGGACTGGCGTTTTCTATTAATCTTTAATCCGCAAATTATATGCTGAATCACAAATTCTATATATGATGAAGTAGTAGTTTAGGTATCTCATTTTTGTAGTTCTTATACATGATAACCCCTTGTTAGAAAAAGATTAATTTTCCCGACACACCTACTCCTTAGCTTATGATAAGCAGTTCCAAAAATAAAGAATAATTTCCGGATTTATCACTCAGCATGATAGTTAATGACTATTTGCGTTGATGTCTCTAACATAAGATCTCGTGGTGCGGTAATTTTCGCACCAAATATTATTAATTACCTCCTTTCTCGTTTCCCCGCCTCACATCTTATTCTTATTACACATCCTGCTTCAAAAATTGACTTCTCAAAAATCGACCCAATAAAATATTCTTTAATAAATAAATATAAAAATTCCTCGTTCGAGATAAATCGCTCCTCCGATATATCTGATTTTCCAAGATATGCTGTTAATTTATATTCATCTCATTCTAGTCCAAATCAATCACAATCAATAAATAACTTACAGCTCGATAATGACCGTACTCACTCAAATATTCCTCATTCCTCCGGCATTTCGGTCTCAATAAAAACACTTTCCGGCAATCGCTATTTCCGATTCCTATGTATGTTTTTCCTGTCGAGAAAGTATCTCAAACAAAATGA
>CALDDL010000186.1 GCA_937936675.1 uncultured bacterium | reverse complement strand
AAAATCTATTTACTTCGGAGAAAGAAACGATTACAAAACACTTCAATGAAAAATATAATACGAATTTAACATTCGAAGAGGTATTAGAAAATTTTCATTTCAATCCGAATGCAAACGCAAATTACTATCGAGATGATCGATTAATTGCTGCGGGCGGCGATCCGCTCGGAACGCTCGATTTCTATCAAGTCCATTATTATGATTGGGCGGGGCAGACTCTTTCTCCATTCCACTACAATGTAGATCATTGGATGCTTGATAAAAAACTTCTTATTGGTGAGTTTTATGTAACGAACACATTTGGTATCTCTTATAAAGACCTCTACAAAAATTTAATCGAAAAAGGTTATGCCGGAGCATTAGATTGGGGCTGGGATAATACGAGCTACTCATCAAAGGCAGCCGAAAATATGCGATACCTTTTAGAAAATTATCCTTATGATGTGGTGCTCAATCCCGTTTCGGGAACTATCTATACATTTAAGTCAGATAAGGCAATTGGAGAAAAAGGGGATACAGCTAAAGTAATTTGGAAAACCGCCAAGAATAGCAATACCCTACTCAATAATACTCCCGTGAATTATTTCGGTCAGCAAGAAATTATATTAAGTCAAAGTACTGAACTAGTATTACAGACAGGCGGAACGGCACCTTCTTCAAAGACGATTAAGATAGAAGTACTTCCAATCGGAAAGATTATTTCCGCATCCCTTAATACTGCCGCAATCGATTCAGGCGGCAGTGTGGTTTTGACTTATAAAGTTACACGTGGCTCTTTCGTTACGTTAAACGGGAAAGAAATACCCAATGAAGGTACTCAAATTCTTTATCCCGAAAAATCACCGACTGACTATTTATTAAAATCGGTAGGTGAGATTGTGGATTCGACTCTTTTCAAAGTATTTATTATTCCACAGAATGAAATTAATAGAGCATTGAACGCTTCGGTTACTTCGTCATCAAACGAAGAAAATGGCGGGCATGAAGATCCTGAATATGCAATCGATGGAAATCCATTTACTTCATGGTATTCAACAAGCGCAAATCTTCAATGGTACGAAATGGATCTCGGAGATAATTTCAATATTGAGCGGATAAATATTTTTTGGGATAGGTCTTGGGCACAGAATTATAGAATTGCAATCGGTTACGAAAAATCCTCTTACAAACTAGCCAAGCAAATTATAGATGGAACAGGAGGATACGAAGAACATACCAATCTTACAAATAATAAAGGGCGATACGTAAAATTCTTTCTTGATAAAAAATCGAATGCTAATCTTGGATATGGAATAAATGAAATAGAAATATTTGGTTCTCGTTTAACTAATATTACAGGAGATGAATTAGATATTCCGAGCGAATATAAATTAATGCAAAATTATCCGAACCCATTTAATCCCGCTACTACTATCTCTTTTCATATACCTGAATCGGGGAGAATTAAATTAGAAATTTTTGATTTATTGGGAAGGAAAGTTGCAACACTTATCGATAGGGAAGAGGCAAGCGGCAGCTATAACATTACTTTTAATTCGGCAAAATTAAATATAAATAGCGGAGTATATTTTTATCGATTAACTACGAGCAAGTATTCGCAAACGAAAAAGATGATCTTAGTTAAGTAATTTTATAGAAGGAATTAAATAAAATATATGTCAAAAAAGATATTTTTCATTTTCATAATAATATTGGTCTTGCTAATGACAACTTTCAATATAAATGCACAGAATATAATAAGTGCCGATAATCCATATATACAATATTATGGAAGGTGGGATTTTACAGATCCGCTTTCCCCTGCATATTCATGGGCAGGGGTATATCTATATGCAGAATTTGAGGGAACAAGTATCGGAATAAGAACCGCTGATAATTTTAATTACTTTAATATCTATATTGATGGAGAGCTTAAAGGTATTTTTCATGGGAATAAATCGGGTATTAATAATTATATATTATTCGATAATCTTTCGGATGGGCAGCATTCAATAAAGCTGCTGAAGAGAAACGAAACATGGACAAAATTTTCCTATAACGGATTAATTTTAGATGAAGGAAAAAATTTACTTCCTCCTCGTGAAAGGAAACAGAGAAAGATTG
>CALDDL010000185.1 GCA_937936675.1 uncultured bacterium | reverse complement strand
ATCCGTCTGAATAAGTAGTATGGAAGTGAATTAATCCTTTGTAATCCTTTTCATCAATAATTTCTTTAGTTGTGATTGTCCTATCAAGGTTCTCTATTTCCCTAATTTCAGGAATTATAAATTTTTCAAATTTATTGCCTAATATCTCTTCTTCCGAATCATAATTATCATTATAATCTTTATTAATACTCTTTAAAAATTCCTCACTGCCGGTAGTTAAAAATAATCGTTTCCGGAATTCTTTATTTTCGGCGAAATATAAAATTATCGGAATCGTATAAGAATTTAATTCATATTTATTATCTTTATTTGTAATATCATTTATAGAAAGAAATTCATCACTTATTTTATCATCTTTAAATGATACAACAAATTCAAGTTTATCATAAGTAGTCTTTCCTCTTCTAAAATCACCGCTTACTAATAATTTTTCTATTCCATCAATTTTGGAAAGCCTCTGCAAAACTTCATTAACTATTACTTCGGCATGATTAATAAGTATAAAGCTTTTATTCGATCTGATTTTTTCAATCTGCCCTAAAATATTTTCTTCGCTTTTTTTTGTAAATCCTTTTATTTCTATCAATCGATTTTCTTTACAAATTTTTTCTAAATCGTTTAATCCGGATAGATTAAAATGATCGTATATTGCCTTGACTTTTTTTGCACCGAGTCCTTTTACAGTAAATAATTCAAAAAGAGAAACAGGATATTTTGATTTTATCTTTTCAAAATCTGTTATATAACCATTTTCATAAAACTCTTTTATTGCGGCATAAATTCCCTTTCCAATTCCTTTTACATCCATTATTGATTCATCATCGATTTTTTCTTCAATATCCGGAATCTGTGAAAGTACTCTTGCCCCTGATCTAAAGGCATTTATTTTGAATCGGTTTTCACCGTCAAACTCCATCAAATTTGCATAACTCTCTAATGCTTCAATTAATTGTTCATTAAACTCCATCGCTATTACCTTCTTCGATTGTTGCTTGATGGATTTTCAATTCTTCAAGATACTTTAATAATATTTCTTCTACCGGTTCATATTCTATATATTTCATTAGTTCTTGTCTAACTTTTGATGAGTTATATAATCCTTTTAAGTACCCTGAATAGTATTTACGAAAAGGAATGACCGCTGCTTTTGTTTCTTTTATTTCGAGCTGATACTTGAGATGTTTTAATGCTGTAAATATTCTTTCCTCTGCAGTTAAGTCGGTAATTATTTTTCCATATTTTAGTAACTCTTTAGCATCTCTAAAAACCCAAGGATGATTAATTGCTCCGCGTGCAATCATTACACCATCTGCTCCTGTTTGATCAAAAGCTCTAAGCACATCTTCACCCGTGAAAACACCACCATTAAGCACTACCGGAATCTTAACTATATCTTTCACTTTAGGAA
>CALDDL010000184.1 GCA_937936675.1 uncultured bacterium | reverse complement strand
GTACGATCTAAACCACATAATTGTGCGAAATGTTCTTGAGATAATTTTTTTTGTTCTCTCAAAGATTTTAATCTGGCACCAACTTTTTCTTTAATATTCATAACTTAATATTAAATTTTAATTTACACTAGTCAACGGACTATGAGTAACATTATTGTATGATAAAAAAGTAATAATTAATAATCTAGTAGGTATAAAATTCAGTAAAAGTTGAATGGAAAAAAGAATGGATTAAGGATCATACACTTGACCACAGGATAGGCAGACGAATTTTTTATCATATTCGGCACTCTCCTTTTCATAAATGGCGGATTGTTTTTCGGAAAGTTTAGTTTCAAGGTAATGGAAAAAGATTGCAAGAGCCGTGAAGCCTATTCCGATATATATATAAATATCACCGTAAAAGAATGATAATACTATTGCTGTAACAGCGATAAAAAGAGATATGATAAATCCGAAAAGACCATACGCATTCTGCTCTTCGACAGGCGGGTAAATCGATTCGGATAATTCGAAGGTTTTTGGGTTATCCGGATAGGTCAAATTAGGATCGGTATTTATTTCATGCGGAATTTCGTTTTCGCCGAGTTTTAACATTAAATCGGAATTAAAATAATCAAAAGCATCTTCAGCTTTTAGTGAATTCTTTTGACCGCAATTTGGGCAAGTGTGCATAAGTTTTTTGTTTTGAGTTGATTTAAAATAAAAAAAAAGGAGCTGAGATGCTCCTTTTTGATTTTCTGCTGCGGATTTTATCCGATTATCTTTTGTTTAAAAGAGCAGCGGAAATTCTGCGAATAATCTCCTGCGGGATAATGTAATTTTGATTTTTCATCCTCCGGGCGGTAACATCCATACAAGATTTAGCGATATCAAAATCCTTAAAAAAGAAAGAAACTCCGGAATACTTTCCGCCGAAAACTGAAACTTTGTATCCGGTTTTAGTTTTGCGAATTTGGACAGAATTAGAACCGATCATGCGATAAACAACTATGTCTTTCATTTGAACCCTCCTTTGGTTAAAAAAAATTTTTGCCCCATATTCGCCCGCTTGTGATTTTTATGACAGGATGCAGACGCTGGGGAATGAACAACACAAAACGACCACGCAAGGGGCTGGCGGCGGCTAAAGTTCTATCAAAAGCCGACAGACTTGCATGCCCTTGCGCGGAGCGCACGCCAAAGGTTTGTAAACACTAAACTTTTTGGGCATGGGGCAAAAATGATTTTCAAATAAAGCGAAGCGATTCAATATGCTCTAAAGGTGTTAGTTGGTGTGGATTTAGGTTTTTGCTTTTTAATTCCGGCAAGTCTTAGCGAGCGAAAAGAGAGAAGCGAATGAATGGAGCGGAGTGTCGAGCGAAGCGAGGGACGAAGCGGAATGAAGGAGCGGAACGAAGTTGAGAGAGCTATGGCTTGCGTCGCCTTTAAAAAGACCGGATTAACACAAGCCGCAATTGCCTGAATTTGAGCGAAGCGATGATTCATCAGCAAGCGAAAAATGAAGGCGAATGCGGCTCAATAACCTGAAACGAAGGAAAGGTGGAGCGGAAGAAAACCATGATAAAAAGCAAAGGAAATTATTTCGAGGCGGGAGTATTGCTCAAGCGAGGATGCCGAAAAAAGCAGAGGGAGAACGAGGGTTAAAGGAAAGAGGTAATCCGAGCGCAGAGCAATGCCCCGCCGATAGTTACTTAAGAGATGAAAAAAGGCGGAAGTTAATATTTCTGTAACTCCACCGGAAAAAGAATGCTTTGAGTCTTTTATAATAAAGATAAGAGCCGGCAAAAATGATGTGCCCGACATGTTTTTGGAGGGTACTTTTTTTGCGGCGTGAGTCTAAAGCGGAACCATGCTTTAAAAGTGATGAGGAAGGGGAAATAATTAGTAAACGATAAGGCGTAGCAAGTTTATATAACATCATCATTATGTTTACCCGAATTTTCATCAAAAATAAAAAAAGGTATGTACAAGCGTAACATAAGAGAGAGTGCGTGGGATGCGTTCGCTCTTCCGTTTACGCAGACCGGGAGCGCGAACGACATAAAAGAAAAAGACGTAACAGATATGAATAACATGATAATAAAATATAATAAAATAGAAAATCGGGTATCACATAATGAATGTTATGTAATACTTGCTGTGAGTTCAGGTGAACGAAGGCGGGATTTTTTCCCGGAGGGAAAAAGCGAAGCCGGTCGAGCGGAGGCAAAATTTAGCGGCAGCGAAAAGCCGGAGCGAGCCGGCGGAGCGTTTCAAAAAAATCATGCCTGAGTGATGTTATGATTAACTTATTATATTAGGTTGGAACTGCAAATTAAAAGGTTAGTATTGGCGAAGCCTTCCAAAAGGGCGTGAAAAAAACAAAAAAAGTAAACTGAATTAGAATGCTTCCGGAATGAAAGTGAAAAGGATTTTTGCTTATGAGAGCGAGGGCGAGATTTTTTTCCCGAAGGGAAAGAGCGAAGACAGTCGAGTGGAGGCAAAAATTTGCGAAGCACCTGCCGGAGCGAGCTGGCGGAGCGACTTAAAGAAATCATGTCCCGAGCGGTGTTTAGAATGCAAAAGGATAGGTAAATGGCGTAACGGGTAGAAGTCTTTTGTAGTAAAATGTCGGAAAGGCGATTATTTTAGGATAAGATGAATATATAGATAAAATTTTCTGCCGGTTCGTTCTTCAGAGCGGGCAGAAAAATCAATATATATATTATGTGATGAGCTGATGCGAGCAAAGGCTTAATAATTGTCCAAAAATATATCAAAGAAATTATTAAGTCTTTGCGATGTAAGTCGTCCAAAGGTGCGTGAGTGATTTAGTCGAGAAACAGTCTGACACTACAAAAAGAAGAGCTATCAAAAAGATTACATAATGCTTGAGAAATTACGGCGGTTCGTTCCACAGAACGGCCGGAAAAATCAATGCTCGCCCATTTATCGAATAGTCAAATAATTTTGTTTCTGTTTTATAGAATTATTTGGCTATGAGATTCAGCTTGACTGTCCAACCGAGTGCAAGGGAGGGCAAGTGATTTTGTCGAAAGGTGTGAGAGTGATTGCAGACGAGGGCAAGGGATTGGGAGAGAGCGGAGCGAACGAGCGTCCAACAGCGGGAATGAGAGAAAAGGATTTTGTCCAAAATAGCGAAAGAGAATCAGTCGGGAAACAGTACAACGGTATGAAAAAAAAGAGCAGGCAAAATAATTATAATGCTTGGAAATATTCTATATAAGCATTTAATAAGTAAATATGATTAGATAAGCAGAACCATGATCTATAATGGTGTGCAATCTAACGGAATTTGGCTTGGTGTTCGAGGTGGATATAGACGGGGATTAAAAGCGGGGTTGGTGTTCGAGGTGGATGTGGTCGGGTTCGAGGATTATGTCGAAATCCTGCGTTAAGCTTGATTTAATTTCCTGTACGATTTGGGTTATAATCGATTTATCGGATATGTGTCGGATGCGGAAATCTGCGGCGTTGCCGGCATAGTGTAAAGATGTGGCTGAATGTTTTGAGTCAACGGCTGATGTGATTATCAGTTCATATTTGTATTTATCGAAGATTCTTTCGGCGATTAATATTCCAATAAGAAGTTCGGGAGTGATGCCTCGTAGTTTGACGTTGTCTTTTAGTTTCATATTATATGCGTAATAAAAAAGGACCGACAAGAGGCGCATTCTCATCGGTCCATAGGGCGCAAATACGAAAAACAATATTCGCTGTGAGAAAAATAATTAATTTAATTGAGAAATTCATTAGGTTCGGTTAGAGCGATTTTCTTGTGCTGAACTAATGATGTTATGATCCCTATTAGGATAGAGAGAATTGCGGTTACGATTTCTTCCCAACTGTTTTGAGATATTCCGATTGTTAATAATATTCCACCGCCGATTTTTGCAATCCAACGAAGTATCATTCCAACTAAGTAAGTTTTTAAGGTGTCCCACATTTTTTGATCACTCTCCTGTATTTTGATATGAAAAAAATATTTGATTCGGTAAAAGATGTTTACGGATGTATCCGGTAAAGGTTTTGTTGGAACCTGTACGGGTATTAATTCTTTCGGGATTTTGTGTTCCTGTAAGTCGAGTTTAAGCTTCTGTTCGTTCATTTTCATCATCCGAAATTGGATTAAGATAATTGGTTTTGATTTTTATAACGGTCTGAAGTACTATCAAGCGATGTTCGATGTTAGATAATTTTGATAAGAGGTTATCGTTCGATTCGGTGATGCGATTATAGATTTTATCGAAACGAGAAATATAATTCGAGCGGAGAGCGTCCATTTCGCAATCGAGAGATTTTAATTCTTGCGAGAATATTTTTTTATGATCGTCTAAACTTTTTTGCATTCGAGAGAGCCAAAGAAAAAGCAATGAGTTAATGACTGCAACTAATGCGGCGAATAATGTAACTGTAAATTGATTTAGCATTTGATATCTCCAATATTTAATAGGAGCTTGCGAGTGCGGCAAGCTCCCAATGGGCACTGACCGGGATGAGGGCGGAAAGTGCGTGTTAAACTAAACGAATGCGAATTAACTGACTTGCAGCGGTTGAGGCATCGAGAGCAAAACCCATAATGTGTTTGCTATCGACAGCACCTTGAATAACAGCTCTGCCCAACATGTCTGATATAACAGGATCGCCAATAGCAAAAGCACCGCCGGATGTAACTACTGCAATGCCTGCAATAACAACAGGAGCTATTTCGTTTGTATCTGTTTCAGCATTTACAACTCCAAGACCTTTGACATTCATAGGCATACCATCGCCTGCAAAATTTATGAATGTGCCTTTATTGAAATTGGTAGAGACTTTATGATTTACGATAATACCGGGTTGTTCGGTTTGCATATATTCTCCTAATTAATATTTAGTATTACTCTAATAAGATTACCGGCAGAGAGAGCACCATCGAGAGCTCTGCCTAAATAGTTTGTAAAAAAGGGTTCAGGAACAGCTCTTCCTTGAGAATCAGAGCCAACTTTATCGCCTTTGAAAATGTCAGAACCGGCTTCAACTAAAGCGATGCCGTGAGTTGTAATCGGAGCATAGCCATTAGCTTTAGTATCAGCATTGCACACACCTAAGGGAGCAAGAGAAGCAGAATAGGTTGCGTTAAAACTTATAATGCGATTTTTGGATAAATCAACATAGGTTTTAATTGATGTGATCAATATTGGCTGTTCGGTAATCATTGTCTTTTAATCTTCTTTTTTTGTGGAATAAGTTTTGTATCATCATTTTTAGATATTATGCTTTCAGAAGATTCATCTTCATTACTTTGTTGCTGAAGCAAGTAGGCTCTATATAAAGATTTCGAGACCAATCTGGCTTGAGCTTCTGTAAGTTCTATTATACTCCCTTCGGGATAGTATTTAGCTCCAATAAATATGTCCGTATTAGTAACTTTATATTTCATTTTATGTATTCGTATCGTTAATGAGGTAACCGGCTTCGCTACCAACAATTTTCGGGATAAATATATCGGTACTGCGAACTATTTCTACTTTAGAATTTTCTTCGTATGTGTCTATGATCGGCATTCCTTTCTTTCTTAGAGTATAGGCGAATGAAGGTTCGTAATAAGAGCGGCTTACTTGATTAGATGCTGAAGGAATGTAAGCTAAGATTGCGTTATCATTCCACATATCAGTGAAAGTACCGGTATCAGAGCTATAAACAGCATCACCGATTAACATTTTTTCAAATCCAAAAAGTTGTCTTAGGATTTCCACAGTAATTACAGCACGCTCGGTGTATTTGATTCTCTCTAAAACTTTTGCATGGTTTTTAAGAGCTTTGAAAGATTGAGCACCAATTATACAGACGTTTGGACGTTTGCCGATTTTGCTTCTTACTGCTTCTAATGCAGTATCAAAAACTAAAAAGGATTAGAAGTATCATCATCAAATTTACTGCCTGCTCCTAAAGTTACCTTGTTACCGGTCGGAAAAGATGATAAGTTCTGGCAGAGGTCGGCAATTAGTTTTTCGAGGCGGAGAGCGATGCCATCGCTTACGACATTTGTTGCGTGAATTTTAAGAGGTGTGGCGTTCTCTTCTATCTCTCTATAATCCATTGGGTATTCGAGATCGTGCTCGGTCAATAAGAAATCGATAGAGGTATGAAGTTCGGGATTGATTCTGTTGCTTCTGCTTCGGATTGCTCTCTCGGTGTTATAAATCTTGAAAGCTTCTTTAGTGAATTGCGGGATTTTACCGCCTTCTTTATCGACTTCTACAATCGGGAAAAGCTCTGTTCCAACTAAGCTTGCGTTAGTATAACCGCGAGCGATATTTGTGAGAACGGGATCTACTATTCTACGTTTTGCAAGTGTACTCATTTTTTAATTTCCTTTATTAGTTAATTCAATGACTGCTGATATGTAAGGGATATTTTTCTGTAACGATAAAGCGATTGCATTTTTATGAATTTGGGTGGAATAGGGATCGAGTTCGTATTCGCTAAAATCTGATAAATCTACATTAGGTGTTGCATGTTGTTTATGTGCGACTTCGGAGAAATAGTTTATTGCGGGAATGGAGGAAATAAAGTCAGCTAATAAATCTTGGAGAGTTGTATCTGGGTTCTGCTCGGAAAAGTTTTGGTTTGAGAGTGCGTTTAATAAGCTTAAAAACTTTTCTTTGATTACGGGTGCTAATGTTCCTTTGTTCACACGCTCGGACATTAGGGTATCGAGAGCGGAGATGTTTATTTGCTCTGAAAAGTTTGTGGCTGTGGGTTGCGGTAGCTCATCTGTTAGAGATTCATCAAAGGCATTTACAAGAGCTGAAAATTTGTCTTTAAGAGCCGGAGATAAATCTCTTTTATCGAATTGTTGGGAATAATTTGTTGTTGTGGATTGTGGTGCGTGTTCTTGTACTGTTAAAGGATTATTAGAATTAGATCGATTATCAATATCAGGATGTTTACTGTTATCAGAAGAGAGAAGATCAAGTTTTGAAATACGATTGAAATAATTATCGACAGTTTTTGAAAAGAGACTAACAGCTTCTGTGAAGTCTTGCATAAGGGATGCGAGGGGCTTCGGGCTTGCGGGTGTTGATTCATTTGTCGAGTTATCATCGTTAGGGTCTTCAATTACAATCGGTGATTCATTATATACTTTTGTTGATTCGGACTGCGATTCATCTTCTAAAAGAGTATCGAGAAATGGATGGTTTGAATTAGATACGTTCGGTGTTTCTTCTTGTGTATCTTCATTAGTCGGTACAGACTCTGATTCAGGTAGAGGGTATGCAAACTCATCGAACTCATAGGTATCGATTACATCTTCTGCATTAAATACTAAATCAGTTAATCCCTTTACAGCCGGAGGCATTCCGCCTAAAAAAGCAACGTGCCGGAGAGAGCCGTCCGGGTAGAGACTAATACTTCTTTTTTTATAAACATTTCTTTCTAAAAGACTTTTGAACTCCGGGACTAAATCTTTGGCTTCTGCATATAATCTGTCGCCAACTCTTTTTAGTTTATCAATCCAACCAAATGCCGGAGAATTGTCTTTCGGATGCCCTATTGTTATTGGTGCTTCGTGTAGTTTTGGATTATAAGAAGCTACCATGTTATCGAGGTCGTAATCGGAATAATATTTAGATGTACCGTTAGCGGAGGTGTGATTGCCTGATTTGAAGATTTCAAAAGTCATTAAATGCTCCATTAGGTTAATTCTTTTGAGCAAATATATACTTATAAAGGTATATTTACAAGTAATATAATCTAATTAGTTAATATATACTAAATAGTGCAAAAGAGTGCGAAATAAATGAGAATAAAAATTGAAAAAAGGAATAACGATAGAGAAAAAAAAGAGAGGGAGAAAGAAAAAGGAAATCATTGTTAGAGATATAAGCGAACAGATTGAGGAAATGGCAGGATATGGATTAACAAATATTGAGATTGCGAATGTATTAGGAATAGATGACAGTACGCTCGGACGGAATTATGAGAATATTTTGACAAAAGGGAGAGCAAATCTCAAAATGAAGTTACGGAAAGCACAGATTGATGCAGCCCTAAAAGGGAATACTGTAATGTTGATATGGCTTGGTAAACAAATATTAGGACAGACGGAAACGGTGATCGACATCGATTATAATTTTGATGTAAAGGTACTGATAACGGATAAAAGAGAGGACTATAAAAAGATAGAATAAAATGGAGATTAAATTTCACTCAAAACAATACGAGATGTTCTATGAAGACAGAAACCGGTTCAAGATATGTGCGAAAGGTCGGCGTTTTGGGTTCACGAGAGGTCTTGCGAATTATGTTATATGCAAAATGATTACTGAAAAGGTTGCTCCGGTGCTGTGGGTCGATACTACTTATTCAAATATACAGCGATATTTTGAGAGATATTTTCTTCCGAGCTTGAAAGGGATAAATAAAAAATTATGGAAATACAATAAGACACGGAGCGATCTCAAGATAGGAAATATGATCTGTGATTTTCGTTCAGCGGATAGACCTGAAAATCTTGAAGGGTTTGGTTATCGGCTGATAATACTGAATGAAGCGGGAATTATTCTTAACGATTCATCGCTGTGGAATGAGTCGATAAGACCGATGGCGTTGGATTATCAAGCGGAGGTTATTATCGGCGGTACGCCGAAGGGTAAAAGAAATCGCAAGGGAGAAAAGCATTTGTTTTATGAGCTGTATGAGCGAGGGGTACGAAATGAGAAAGGTTGGAAAGCATTCAATTATTCGAGCTACGATAATCCGATGCTGATTGCGACTGAAATAGATGAGCTTGTGAAAGAAATCTCGCCTGCTCTTCGGGATCAGGAAATCTATGGAAAGTTTATCGATACTGATAACATAGCAATATTGAAAAAAGAGTGGTGGAAATATGGGAATATTGCTGATGTGAGGAGAGAAAAGATTATTAAGATTGTGCAATCGTGGGACACGGCATTTAAGAAAGCGGAGGAGAATGATTATTCTGTGTGTACGACTTGGATAGTTACGGAGGGATGTTACTTCTTGGCGAATGTTTGGCGTGATAGAGTTGAGTTCCCTGAACTGAAAAGAAAATTTATTGAGCTATATGAAAAATATAAACCTACGGAGGTTTTGATTGAAGATAAAGCGAGCGGCATTAGCCTGATTCAAGAGCTTGAGGCAAACACACGTATTCCAATTAAAAAAATAAAAGGGGATGCGGATAAGATAAGTAGATGCCATTCGGTAACTCCGCTCATAGAGAGTGGTAAAGTTTTATTGAATGATGCTGCGGATTGGGTTAATGATTTTTTATATGAATGCGAAGAATTTCCGCGCGGACAGTTTGATGATCAGGTAGATTCGATGGTTCAGTTTCTAAATTATGCTCGGACTATTGATGTGCGATATGAGATAGAAAATGTTATTACGGCAAAGAAGTATCGGGATAGGAAGTTTCGGGGGTATCGATTATAAGAGAATACGTTTTAGAGGGTATCGGATTTAATGAATACTTTTATAGAGGGTATCGGATTAAAAAAAAATTATAAACTATCGAAATAAAAGAGGAATGAAATGAGTAAGACAAATTTAGTGCTGACAAGTGCATACGTTACACGTGAAAAATTAGCTGTGTATGATAAGCTATATGGATTCCTGCCGGACCCGGATAAGATACTCACGGAGAACGGCGATGATTATGGCATCTTGCGAGATGTGATGAATGATCCCCACGTTATGGCGTGCGTGGAGCAAAGGAAAATGCAAGTGATGCAAATGGGATGCGAGATTGAATATGCCGGAGAGGCTACAATAAAAAAAGAAGTTCAAAACATATTGGATAGTATAGATGTTACTCGAGTTATTTCTAACGTACTCGATGCGCTATTCTATGGATTCGCGGTTCAGGAAATCAGATGGGCTAAGCGGAATAATAAATATTTTCCTATCGAGGTTATGGATAAACCGCAAGATTATTTTTATTTCGATAATGATAATACAATCCGACTGAAGCGATATAAGAATGGGGTCTATTCGGGAATGGACGGAGAGAAATTGCCGGATTATAAATTTTTGCTTACGCAAAATAAGCCGACATTCGATAATCCATACGGCGAGAAATTATTAAGCCGGTGCTATTGGAATGTATCGTTCAAGCGTGCGGTGATTGAGTATTGGCAACTACTAACAGAGCGTTATGGTGTGCCGTTTCTTATCGGGCGTTATCCATCTACTGCGACTGAAGAGGAGAAATTAGCATTAATGGATCAGTTAAATGATATGATTGAAAATAACGTGGCGGTTATGAAGGAAGGTAGTCCGGTCGAGTTCCTGACAAATCCTAAAAATGATGTAGGAGGGTTGTTTGATCATCTTATTGCATTTCATAATCGAGAGATTTCTAAAGCTATTTTGACAGTGACTGCGACTATTGAGACTCAACAATACGGAAACTACAAAGCGGCTGACATACACAAAGATATGCTCGAATATCTGGGTATCGCTGATAAAAAATTGGTGGAGAAAGCTCTCAATAAGGTTATGGAATTTTACATTGCTCTAAATTATGGGAATGCTGATGTACCGCGAATAAAAATGGTGAAAAAAGAAAGCGTGATTGAGGAGAGCTCGGAGCGGGATTTGCAGCTTACGCAAATGGGCGTTCGATTTACGCGGGACTATCTGATGAAGAGATATAATCTTCAAGAGAAAGATTTTGAAATTGATTCGGAAAAGACTTCTAAGGACGTTTATAAATCTAAAGAGTAATTAGGATTTGTTGGGTCGATGTGGTAAACGTCTTTGATTAGGTCTGCGACTGAAATTTTTTCGCAAGATGCGAATGCTTTTAACTCTTCGGAGAATGAAGTAAATCTTCTTGTTCTGTAATCATTCCATTCCTTTTTAGTTATTGCCTTGTAATATCCGTTGTCATCACCGATGACTCTATGACCGTTAAGGCGGGCTTCGTGGGCGAGAGTTCTTAATTTACGTTTAAAGATAGGTAAGGATAAGGAAGATGCAACTTTCCGATGTAAGGCTTCAGCTGTAAGAGCTGACATCTTCCCGTATCCTAATAGGTTTACAAGTTGATAACAATTATCGAGCTGCTGATTAGGCATTAGCATATCCTTGCATAATAATTTTATCGGGAGCTGACATAAAGCGATGATCGAAGTCGTTAATGTTTATAACGATGCTTTCTGCTAAGCGGCTTGCGATTCGAGGCTCTTTTTGATTGAGCTGTATTAAACTTTCGGTGCTGGTGATGATGAGCGGTATCCGGCTCGTGTAAAACTCATCAATAAGTGCATAGTAATATTGCCGAGTGGATTCGGAAAATTTTTCGGCTCCGAGATCATCTAAAAGGAGGCAATCAAAGCCGGAGAGATAATTCAGGTATGTTGACCTGCTGTAATTAGAGGTAAAAGCTTCAGAGCACT
>CALDDL010000183.1 GCA_937936675.1 uncultured bacterium | reverse complement strand
AGTTTTACATTTTCTCCATATTTATAAACTCCATCTCCAAAAATCAATCCTACTGTATCAGGATTGGTCGAAACAGAAACTTCATACTTTGCAATTTCTTGCTTAATTTCTACCACTCTCGGACTTCCCGCAGAACCATCGGAACTTATTGTAATAGTTCCTGTTCTTTCCTCTTTTTTATTTTCTGAAACAATTACTTTAATTATCCCGGAATTAATCCCGCTTGCACCCGAAATGATTTTAATCCAACTCGTATCGTTAGAAACTGCTTCCCAATTCATTGTGCCGATGCTTGTATTGGTAACTTCAAAATTTATTTCTCCTCCTCCGCAATCGATCTCTGCCGAAATGGGAGATACCTTAAGAGTCGGTTTTAAAAGATCCGGCTTTGTAATAAAAGAAAATATTCTAGAATAGTAGGAACTGCCATAAGAGTCTTGAACACTTACACGCCAATAATATGTAGTGGAATTTATCAATCCCATTAATTCATAATTTGTTTTAGTTAAGCCACTTTCCTCAACAAACATATTTTTAAATTCTATATCAGAAGCAACTTGAAGTGAATAACTTATAGCACCATCAATCAAAGTCCAATTTAGTATCGGGTCTGTTTCCACTTCAGTTTCGTTATCCTTTGGTGATAATGGGATAGGAGGAAGAATGTTATAAAAAGAATTGTCATAATGTTCTTGAGCAAATTGAGAATATTCTTTAAGTAACGTAACTGCTTGCAACCTATCAATTTCCTTTGTAGCTCCCGCTATTATCTCAGCAAAAACCACTTCTTGAGTATCGCTATAAGTTAAATTAAAACTTCCCGATGTAACTCCAATTCTTACATCATTTGCACCAGAAGAAACTCCATCGTACCACCCGGTTTTTGCAACAGGATCACCCGGGAAAAGATATGTTGTAGGTTTATTTGTAATTTCATTTATAAATGGTTCTCCGGTAGAAAGTATTTTTCCTTGAAAAAGATTATACATTCCCAAGGTTCCCATTTTATAACTCCCCAGAGCCGCATCAGAGTATCGAGGATCACCACCACGATGTATATAAAAGGCACTCATATTGAGATTCTTTTTGCCTAAAATCACTTTCCCTTTAAAGATTGCGGTATCATTCGGGAATGCCGGAACCGCAGGTCCCTGCAATAACCGAAATCCTACGGCAGGAGGAGAATTAAAATAATACTCATCAGTCCTATCAGCATAGTACACATAACCCATATTTAATGTAGTATCACATCCAGTCAAATTTTGATGGGAATTTCCGATATCCGGATCTGACCACATTGAAACATACATATCAGTAAATGGTTTTTGTTCAATATTTTTATTGATAAGTATATATTTTCTAAAGAGCATGTTCCCGAGCGGCGAATCAGAATCATACCCCCAAATAGTTACTTGTCCTTCGATTCCCATCGGTAAAGAACCATAAAGGTATTTACTTTGAGTGGAATCCAAATCATTAAAAACGAACCATAATGTTTGATCGGCACCAGGCACACCGGGGATATCTATTTTCGGATTATAAATTCCATTAGCATCAAGGTCCTCATAAGGTGCTCCCTGTGCGGCAGGCCATTCATTCCAATCTTTTTCGTATTGAGCTCTTATCTGTTCAATTATACCCTCACCATCATCAATTTCTGAACTCAAATGACTCTCTAAGTAATCACGTCTAACTCTATATATTCTTACATCGGGGTCATTGGGGTTAACCGGATTTCCATCGACAATTCTTCCGGGTACCGTCCCTGTTCGATAAGTAGAACCTCCGACATGAATTATACTATCAATTTTTGCTCCCCAAATTAATCCTGAGTAAAAAATAGCGGTTTTATCAGTACCCTTTGGATAAACAGTACCGCCTTTACCCGTAGGCGAATGGTCCGATTCACCATCATTTTTGAACCAAGTGGAAATGCGATTGATATTAAATCTTGTGTAGGATGGCTCGCCATTAATGCCCTTAATGAAGGAAGTTTTTTTATCACCGCCCCCTTCTGCACTAATTGACATTGAAGAAAATATAATAGATAATAATGCGATGAAAATAATGTGAAGTATTCTTTTATTCATATTCGCCCATCCTGAAATTTTCCTTACTTATCGAGAAAGGTATCTAATTATTAATCAAAAAGAAATACCAAAATTTTGGGACAACTGAGGTGAAGTTTATTCGTAGTTATTGAATGCTTTTTCTTTTATTTCCATTTCATATCGGGGCAGATGATATTTTTTAGCATACTCTTTCCAATTTGAAACTTCCGACTTAATTTGCTTAATGATTCTATTTCCTTTTTTAATATTTAATCTAAAGTGCTCTATAATTTCTAATGCTAAATTAAGGTCTAAGGAATTATCATTTTCCGAAATATTTAGAATAAGTCCTGTCCCTTTTTCATTAGGGTTTATATCATACACGGGTGAGAGTTCCCAGCCCGATTCCGAAAGCAAGAAGCCATGATTACGGAGATGATCATCTGTATTTGATATACAAATATTAAATACAATCCTCCGCCATAGTTCCTCTAAATTTTTCTCAATATCAGAGCCATATCTAATTATAAATTTAGATATTGGATACCTGAATAAAACTGCAAATCGGGATCAATGAACTGTGAAT
>CALDDL010000182.1 GCA_937936675.1 uncultured bacterium | reverse complement strand
GGATCGCCATAGTGATGTGTCGAAAGAATATCGAGGTTCGGATCTTCAATTGCTTCAGGAGTAATATCTTTGGCAATTACCCCTTCCACCAATAGGTGATTACTATCCAAACTCTTGATATAAGCGGCAATCTCTTTAGTCCATTCGTAAGGAGCGGCTAATTCATTCCCCGTTTCCCATGCAAATAATGCCTTATCCTCCTTGTATAATACACCCGTATAACTGTTTTTTCTATTTATTAAGAAATTGATCGTCTTTTTAAGGTCTTCGATTATTTCTCTATCTGTCCAAAATGCCTCTTTTTCCTTACCTCTGAAGGCTGCATATTCTTTCGGTCCGCCCCACCAATGCCAATTATCTACAAATGGAATTATCACACGGACACCCTCTTCATTAGCGACTTTCATCACCAAATCGAGAGCCTTAAACGCCTCTTCATTGAATTTTCCCGGTCCTTCGACGTGTCGAATTATATCGGGTGTATCCCCATCTTTTTTAACAGATAGAACATAAATACGTGTTACTTTTCCGCCTAATTGCTTAATGCTCCTTAAGCCGTCTCTGATTTCATATTCATTCGGCAGACGCCATGGATTAGTACTCTCAAATGGTAGATAATCCTCGATATAATGAAGATTCGGAATATTGAATGAGATGAAACGAACTTGATCTTCACCGTCATAGATTTTATCGGTTTTCCTTGTTATGTAATTGGAAAACTGAGATGATGCACATTGTACAAAAGTCATACTTAATATTATTGTTACTAGAATAAATGTTCTTTTTTGCATTGGCTTCCTCATTTTATCAGATATCATGATTAACCTTTATATTCTGCTAAAACTGTGCCGACTTATAATTCAGAATATTATACTTAATTTCATCATTTCTCATCAAAATAATTTTATCATTTTGATAAAAACATATCATTAACATAATACTTTTAATAATGTATTTCCTTTCCTTATCACTAATTCTAATTCTATTGTATCTCATTTTTATTAGCACAATTTTTGTACTTACTTAGATTAAAATTTGTGAATAAAATTCGGGAGGACTAATGACATTAGAGACACAGAAAAAAATATCAAATGAAATGATGATAAGCTTAAGCGAAAATTTACTCTCAAAATGGTATCCGCTTGTAATCGATAATGAATCGGGTGGATATTTTACTAATTTAACCACCGATATGAAACTAATGCCCGAACAAGAAAAAATGATCGTTACTCAAGCACGTCATATTTGGACTCTCTCAAAAGCCGCTAAATTTTTTGATGATCATAATTTTTATTCAATGGCGGAACATGGATTCGATTTCTTATCCGAAAAATTTTGGGATAGACAATTCGGAGGTTATTTTCAGATTCGCGATCGAAACGGAGAGCTCTGCTATAAAGAAAATTGGGGAACGGAAAAAAGAACTTATGGAAATGCTTTCGCCATCTATGGTCTTTCGGCTCTGTTTCAATTAACAAAAAATAATATAGTTCTAGAACAAGCAAAAAAATCTTTTCAATGGATCGAAAATCATGCTTATGATTCCGAATACAAAGGGTATTTCCAATTCCTTACTCTTGACGGAACTCCATTCGATAAGAAAAGTGAATATAAGACATTTGCTACCGATGCGATCGAGTGCGGGTTCAAAGATCAAAATTCATCCATTCATTTACTCGAAGCATATACCGAACTCTATAACGTATGGAAAGATGAAAAATTAAAAACGCAGCTTCATGGCTTGCTCACTTTAATCCGTGATACTATTACACACCCTAATGGATACCTGCAATTATTCTTTAAGCGAGATTGGACACCAATTTCATTTAAGAATTCTCCCAAAGAAATTCGTGAACAAAATTATAGATTAGACCATGTATCTTTCGGACATGATTATGAGACTGCTTTCCTTATGCTCGAAGCTTCTCACTCCTTAGGAATTGAAAAAGATAAAGCAACTCTCAATGCTGCTAAGAAAATGATCGATCACGCAATTAAGAACGGTTGGGATTATGAGAGTGGCGGATTCTTCGATGAAGGATATTATTTTGATGAAAATGATGAATGTACAATAATTAAAGATACTAAAACTTGGTGGCAGCAGGCGGAGGCTCTTAATGCTCTACTTCTATTTTCGAAAATTTTCCCCGATGAAAAAATTTATTCTGAACTTTTTATTAAAGAATGGGAATACGTGAAAAAATATTTAATCGATCATGAAAACGGCGATTGGTATTGGGGTTCACTCGAAAAAGAACCCTTCTATAAAAATGAACCAAAAGGAAGCATCTGGAAAGGGACTTACCATAATGGTCGTTCATTAATGAATTGCATAAATATGCTCTCCGATAACGAAGAAAGCATATCATTTATCGAGCATTGGAAAAAAATAGCCGAAGATTAAACAGCGACTAATCGTTTTTCATATACATTACTTTTTCTGAATTTAATTCGGATTCTATGAATCCGATTTTTTTTAGATATGCATTATGAATAGCATTGCCCGGAGCAGTATAAATATTTTTTACACTTTTATCTTTCTTTATTTCGTTATAAACATATTTCCCGATTTTGAAATCTCTATAACCGGGAATTGCATAATCCAATTTTACAAAAAGACTATCATCATCAATTTTATTATACAGCACTAAGCCCGCAGCAACCGAATTGCTAAGAATAAAAAAAGTTACCCAATCATTTATTTCAGAGATATCGAACTTTGGATTGAATAGAAGAATATCTTTTTTATGAAAATTAATAAAGTAGTTTAGATAATTGGAATCATTGTTTACTTCCAATATTTCAAAAAATTCTTTTTTAGTAAACATCTCGTAGAGATAATAGATATTTACTATTACAATAAAGCCATTAAGCACAGCAACGGGATATGCGGAGATGAGAGCACCATAGATAGTAAAAATCAATGCACCCGTAAGATTAATAATTCTGAGTTTTACAATCGAACTCATCATTAATGAAATTGCAATAACTACACTACCTAAATAACCAAACAGCTCTAATAACGAAATACCAAACATAATTT
>CALDDL010000181.1 GCA_937936675.1 uncultured bacterium | reverse complement strand
TTAAACTTCATTGCAAGATTTATAGAATTATATAAATCCTTTTCAAATTCATCTCGGTAATTTTTTAATTTTTCTGCTTTCTCTTTTTCGCCAAGTATCTCAGCTATATCCACTGCATCCTTAAAACCTTTCAATCCCCAAAAATCATCCCAATAAGAATGCATTGGTTTAGCTGAATATCCTTCGTGGCTAATCGATTCAGGCAATATTCCATACTGTGCCCTGATACTATCGTTACCGGTTTTGTAATGATCGGTTTTTCTCTCTTCTATCAGACTCTGCATATAATCGGCAGCTTTTAGAACATTATTAAATTTATCTCTTAGGAATTGTTTATCCTTTGAATAATTATAGTACTGTTTAATAAGATAAATAAACTCGCCATGGCTATCATTCTCGGGAACGGGATCGGGTCCGCGCCTATCTACTACACATGGAACTTTTCCCGAATCAAATTGATACTTAGCATACCAATCCGCAAAATTTAATACTTCATCTACTAACCCCATTTTCATTAACGCAGATGACGTAAGGGCACCATCCCTTATCCATGATCTTTCATACGACCTCGAACCGGGCTGGAAGCCATAATTATCTTTATTGATTAATATATTTCCGATATTCGTGCGAACTGTATTAATTAATTTATCGGCAGAGGGTGGAAGATTGAATTTTACTCTCGTTAATTTATTCTCCCAGTAATCTTTGATATACTCAAGCTTAGCTTCAAAATTCATTTCTGAATCGGTCGAGGAATAAAAAGGAATTGACACATAGACAGCCCTCGATTCGCCCACCTTCAATTCGTATTTATATTCCATTGCACCGGAAGCTAAGCTTAATTTATCTTCAATCTTTTTGTTATTGGGTAATTTATTTTCATTTATATAATTTACAATTTCGCCGTTATCAAAATTAACTGCACCAAATCTATCCGGCTTTTCTTTTAAGAGAATTTTCTTTTGATCAATTATTATTTCATTGCCGCAATATTCAATATTTTTAATTTCCGAAACTCCACCTATGATATTGAGCCACTGATAATAGGGATTTACTTGAAATGGTCTTATCGCCAAATAAAGTGAACCACTCTGAGCTTTATCGCTATTATTTTTTATCTCATAAGAAATATTTAATGTGGAATTTTTATTCGCCTCGCCTGATGCAAAAGATTTTACCTTTAATTCTATTCCGTCTTTCTCCCATTTAATATTTGGAATCGGGAGATAATCATTCTCAAGCCATTGAGTTTTTTTTACGTTATCCCAGCTATATAAACTATCATTACTATAAATAAAAGGTTCTATCATAAAACTTTTTTTATCTACTTCTATCGCTCCGTCTTCATTAATCATCGCCTCTTTCGCATCCGCATCCACACCTATAATTGTCCAATAAGATGCTTCTTCATTTGTATATCGCGGGTATAGCCCTCGTCCTGCTTCTTTAGATATATTTATAAAAAATTGATTTTTATCTTCCGAATATTTTATGGGATTTACCTTTACACTTTTGATACTTTTAGATTTTTCATCGGGGAATGTAACCAATTTTATATATCGTCCTTCTTCACCAATTGTACGTATATGATTCGCATACCCTGATATACTTGATAAATGATAAACCTCGTTCCAATTAATTGCATCCTCAGAAACTAAAATATTAACGCTATCCGGTAAATTATCTTTATTCCAATAAATATTAAGTCCGCCTATCTCAATCTTCTTGCCGAAATCATAAACCAAATTATTTACTAACGGTTCAGGTAAATCATCGGTTTCAGGAGCCAATTCTTCAAAATAAAGATCGTCTATAATCATCGAACCTTTACCGCCGTTATAAGAAGCGACTGTAAACTCTAATTTATCAAACTTTTTTAATGAATGATCGGCAATCGGTCCCCATGCAAATGAGATATGCCTTTTTTTGATCTTAATTTTTTGCCAATTAATTGGGAAAGTGTAATTAATACTATTCTGCCACCAGACATTATCGCCTGTTTCATCTACTAACTTGAACTCGAAATTGTTATTCGGGGAAATTGCCTTTTGATTAAAAATGAATTGAAAATTTTCGGGTAGGTTTGTTGAAAATTTTTTCCTTATTCCTCCATATCCTGAACCATTAGTAAAATCATAATCGAATTTTATTGCTTTACCATGAATCCCATCCACTAAAGAGATATTCGTAATAACTCCGTCAGAACCAAATACGCTCCATCCTTCAAGCGATTCAAAATCATCCAATATTTTCTTTTGCCCATATAAGGAAGATACAATCAACATTAAAAAAAATATTTTTTTCATATCATTCTTTTCTCACTAATTGAAAATCGAGTATCTCCAATCCCTTCTTTATAATAGGATCTTTCATGATCGTCTTCCAAACCAAGCCATTATAAAAATTCTCGATCATAATAATTATCGGAGCTTGATCAATTCCAAGACAATCGGTTGCTATCCATTCTGCTGTGGGATTAAAGGCATCTTGAAAACCATATTTATCCCAAAGTCCTTTATCGCCATACATTACTCTCATATTTTCGAGAGTTGGCAGGCAGACTTCAGGCGCAAAGGGGAGGGATGCTGCAACAGCGGTCGGTGCTAATGTTCCATCATCAAATAGAACTGAATCCCGCCCGCTGGTGCCTCTTGCAGCATACCCTAAATACTCTTTGCCATCTTTATTATTTTTTGCCTCCG
>CALDDL010000180.1 GCA_937936675.1 uncultured bacterium | reverse complement strand
ACCTTCGGAGCAAAATAAAAAGGCAAACCGAATTACTTGGATTAGTTTTAAACGAGCCCGCAAAATATTTAATACCCGACTTAGCGATGGAATATGAGATTGACGACCTAACGATAAAACGAGATATGATGGATTTCAGAAGCAGCGGAATCGGCATTCATTCGAGATCAAAAAAAGGTATTTCTATCGATGGCGAATTGCCCGATGGAGTAATAAAACCGATACTCGAATCATATATCGGAACAACTATTTATTCTAAATCATTCGATCGTGCAACTCAATCATTAACTAAAAAAATCGGCAGCAAAGCGATTGTGATAATGTCATACTTGCAAAGAGGAATTGATTCAAATAAAAAAGTCATTATCAGTTACAAAAAACCGAATCAAAAAATATCTGGAGAACAGATTATCGGTGGAGAAAAATCGGAAGGAAAATTTAACGGAGAAAAACTTGATGCTCGGGAATCCGGTGAACTGAAATCTGACGAAAGAAAAATTGAGCCGCTAATTATATACGAATCGGAGGGATGCTGGCGGCTATTGGCAAAACACGAAAATAATTATAAACAATTTTTGCTCGAGCGAATTCAGAATATTAAACAAACCAATGAGACCTTCCCTAAATACAATCAATCAGAGATAAGGGAGCTATTCTCGGGCTCATTCAAAAGTTATCTCGGTAAAGACAAGATCGAAGTAAAAATATTAATGGATATCGAATGGGCGGAGAGATTAAGACCGAAATTACTTTTGGAGAATGTTAGTTATTCGCCTGCCGAAGATGGAAAAGTATTATTGGAGACAACAGTAAATTCATTCAATGAAATTGCGGCATGGATAGTAAGCCGAGGAAAAGGAGTGAAAGTACTTAGCCCCGCACCACTCAAGGAGATGGTTCTAAAACTCGCAAAAGAAGCTCTCGAAAACTATGAGTGAGAACTAAAAATAAAATTTGCTTTACATATAGACTAATATAAACATCGCCGACATTTACAGGCATAATCAATATTAAAGAGAAATAAGAAAATAGAATAAAGTTTTTGTAAAAAGGAGTGTTTAAAAATAAAAAGCCCCACGGAGTACGCAGGGCAAAAGTAATTTCTTCGGCTTATAGCCTTATTGTGTAAAGCTTTC
>CALDDL010000179.1 GCA_937936675.1 uncultured bacterium | reverse complement strand
CCTATATATTTAAGAAAAACAAATGAACTATTATGAATAAAAGTGAAATTAAAAATCGCATAGCGAACTTATTAAAAGGGGAATCGGAAATTGAAAAGATAATTATATTCGGTTCATTCAATAATTCTGAAATTCCTAATGATATTGATATTGCAGTAATCCAAAATAGTTCTGAAAATTATTTAACACTTGCTATGAAATACCGTAAGTTAATCCGAAGTGTTTCAAAAGAAATAGCAATAGATATATTTCCAATTATTTCTGAAAAAGAGAGCTCTTTTTTCAATAATGAAATTGCCACCGGAGAAATAATCTATGCAAGAAGAAACTAATAGTTGGCTTAGTTATGCAGAAGAAAATATTGAAGCAGCAATAATATTACATGAGAGTAAACTATTCAATCCTTGTCTCCAAAATGTTCAGCAATCGATTGAAAAATCTCTGAAATATCTTTTTATAAAAAAAGGAATTCCAATAAAGAAAACTCATAACATACTTGAACTTAAAATTTTATTAGAGAATAGTGGGATTGAAATTAGCTTAACTGAAGATGAATGTGATTTTTTAGATAGTATTTATTTACCATCAAAATACCCCATTGGCAGTGCCTTACCAAATTTTTATCCTGATTATACTGTATGTAGTAATTCTATTAAAATAGCCCAAAGAGTAATTAAAGAAGTTATTCATTTATCAAAATCAGATAAATAGTACTTTTGATTATTCTTCAAAGACTATCGAGTCGGTGGAAGCTCCCATCTTCTTAAGTATTAAATTAATACTCTTCACGAATTCATCAGGTCCGCAGACATAGAAATTTCTTTTTACGTCCACAATTTCCATCTTCAAATAATCCTCATCGATTCTTCCAAAATAATAACCTTGCTTACGCTCCTTTGTAAGCACATTAATAAATTCAGTCTTTAACATCGCTTCAAATTCATCCTTGAGAATTATATCTTTTTCTGATTTATTTATCGCCTCAAATCAATACAGATTCTCATTTTAGGATAATGTTTCCGATACAAAGTCTCATTTAAGCCCGTTTTCATCTCTTTTATTGGCATTCCGATTGCATTACTATCTAATTGATAGAAGAATACTAATAAAATAAATATAATCAACATATAGGAGGT
>CALDDL010000178.1 GCA_937936675.1 uncultured bacterium | reverse complement strand
CTTCGAATCTATTCCATTGATATCTACCACATTATGATAGATTTATTATTCGGCATCTTTAAGGTCCTCTGTCAACTTTAATTCAAATAAAACGGCTTCGACAGATGATAAAAGTGCACCTATAAATATTAATGCTAATTGTAATCCGAACTTATTACTCATTTGATACCTCGATTAATTTATTTATTGTCACTTATATAGAGAGGGGGAATTGTAATTTTTCCGGAAAATAAAAGTACAATAAGATCATAGATATATTTTAATGGATATTTATACGGATATGAGTGGATAACATACTGGGATAGATTTTTTTACTTAGCTTCTAGCGGCGGTTTCCTTATAACCTTAATGACACCATAACTGAAAATTTATATTGATAATAATATCTGCGCTTACTATTTGTTATGGATGGTTGCTCGCCCTGCTGTGGCGTAAAGAGCGACTAATTTTGAAAAGGGTTTGAGGATTCCTCAAGCCTTTTCTTTCTTAAATTAGAGTTTAATTAAGTTTTTCTACATGGTCTAATTTATAGACAAAAAATCTTGGAAAGAAGAATCTCGATTTCTTTTATGTAATTTTCATTCGGTTGTTCATCTAAGACTGATTTTCTATAATTTTGATAATGATGCAGTATAAGATTTTCCGTTTTGGAATCAATTCGCTCCAGATCTAACATCATTGATTTATTGATATCATTCGGTTCATATTTCTGAAGTCCATTGCCATACTCTCTGCGATTATCTCGAAATATTTCTTTTGAAATATCTGTAAGAAGATAAGCGAAAATTAAATCAGTTTTATGGGTAAAAAATTTATTAATATAAATGCAATGAAATGTAGTGAGATTTGAGACCCCTGCTTCATTTCGAATAAACCGTAAACCGGTTCTATTAAAGACGGATACCCAAATTGGTGCAGGAGGTCTCTTCTCTAAAGAATACCAAGGATTCCTTCTTGAAGTAAGAAATTTCTTATGTATTTCCTCTTCTTCCCCAATAGTAAGATATTTTTTTATATTATCATCATTTGGTTCTAAAGCATTAAAGAGAAAAACAGGTTTATCTCGGTTTTGTATCTGAGTAAAATTTTTCTTCGTAAAAATCGAGTCTTTAACTTCGACTGCCTTAAATATGCAAGGCAAAAGATATTTTTCTTTTATACCATACTGCTCCGCTTTAGAAGAATTAAATGCAAAATAATCATTCGCTCCGGTTGCAATTCCTCTCATCACCTTCCCATAAGTCAAAAAAGGCACTAAATATTTATAATTTTTTGAATTCTGTTCTTGATAGTATGCGCGCCATTTAATATCAGGTTTAAGTTCATCAAGTTTTATTGAGTTAAGAGAATTTTTGGCATTTGGATATCTCACAACCATTGTTTTTATCCATTCGATATCTTCTAAATTTTTTACACTATGAAATTGAACAATCTCAGATTTAGAATCCTTTGCAAACAATAATATTGAAGTAGTAGTTAATGAATCACTAAAAACATTTTCTTCAAAATCGATAATAATTATATGTCTTAGTGTTTTAGTATCTACCAAATATTTTTTTACTTTTTTACCGTAATCAGAATTTAGAAATTCCGAGGGGATGATGTAAGCGGCTCTACCATTCTCTTTTAATTGATATATGGATTTTATTAGGAATAATGTGTATAAATTTGTAAAACCATTCAACTTATACGATATTTTTTCTTCCATTTCATTGATAACATTTTTATTATCATAGTCGTGAAATTTGAAATAGGGAGGATTACAAATAATTCCATCATATTTGTTTTCCCAATCAGCATACATATAGTCTTTTAGTTGGATAGTGATTTTTTTTTCGTTTTTATATAACTCTAACGATTTTTGATATATTAGATCATCAATTTCAAATCCTTTTATAAATATATCGGCTCTTTGAGCAAGTAATATTCTAGAAAAAATACCAAGTCCGAAAGCTGGTTCCAATACAGTTTGTAATTGATCATTTCCTATAATCCATTTTGACATCAAATCGGCAATATCTAGTGGAGTAAAAAATTGAGCATACTTTTTTCTATGTTCGAACGATGTCGAAGCTGAGTATTCACTCTCAATTTCGTCAGAAATATTATGTGTCCTCACGTATAACATTAAAATTCTTCTTCACTTATAGCAAGACTAATTCTAAGATTATTCAAATCCAAATAGGCAGTTCCCCCTTCGAAAGTAACATAAAAAAGCAATCTACCACGTTCCATTTCTCTTCTTACACTTTTATGAGCCGGTTCGTCTACCTTATATGCTATTTGTAAACCTGTTTTTGAGTTTATCTTTATGGTTGTTTTATTCTGATTTTTAGTATCTCTTTCTACTGAAAAAATTACTCCATCGTTATCCGGATCAGAAATGATTCTTAAAATTTGTTCAAATGAAATACCATAGACTTTATCAAAGAAGACTTGAAAATAATAATGAGGAATACTAAATGTTTCGATCCATTTATACACTACTTTTATGTCTTCAACTTTTGGAGTTATCGAAAGATAATCTCTTTTTTGAATTTCCTTGATTGCTTTTTTGAGTACCTTGAAATGATTATTTAATTCGATAAGTCTTTCCGAAGAACTCCAGCCCGGTACTTTGAAATCTGTAATGCTAAGAGTTTCAATTGAAATGCTTTCTAGAACTGGAATATATTTCCGTCTTGTTGGATGCTCAAGAATGTCTTTATAATCAGATAATATTTTATTTCTAGATTCCAATGCTAATGTTGTAAAACGTTGAGTTCGTAACAACATTTCAGATTCATATTTATCAATTAAAAAAGCACTCGACCTAATCTCAATTCCTGCAATTGCCTTCATTACATAGTCAGTAATTTGATGATGAGGTATATTACTTATATCATTGCCCAAATTAGAATTATAATCTGCTTTCTTAAATATTAATAAGTCGGGTCTTTTACCAATAGTATCTAATTCTTCTTGAAAAGATTGATAAAATTTATCAAATCCATCTTCTCCGGCAATAAGATTATCCGATTTACCATACTTAACTGCAATAAAATTTTTTGATGTCTCATTAATCGCACGAGCGATAAGATTTTCTGCCCAATCTCCTTGTTCTTTATTTGTTATGAAATTTGAAGATGCCTGAGTCGGGGTCCTTGCATTTTCTCTAGGTTGATCAAAATCAACCAATACTGTTGGAACACTCTTTGTCAATTCTCTTATTTTCTCAAAATAGTTCATTGGGTTGTCATGTTATTATGTTACTAAAATCTATTTAGACTTTTTAATTTACTAACCATAAGCTAATAAAATATATTTTGAATTATTAGACTAAATATCAGTAAATCAAATTTTATTAGGAAATCTTAAGTTAGTTTTTGCCTTCGAGATAATCGATATATTCAATGACTTTTTTTTGTTCTTCCTTAGGGAGTAATTCAAACCTATTAATTAATTTATCTGAATTTATCAATTCATCTTTTGCTTTGTTTTTCCATCCATAACCGAGAATAAAACGTGAAAATTTATAAGCAATCACTGAACAAATAATAATAAGTACCAAGGCGGTAAAAAAGTTGAGTCCTTCCATGAGAATGCACTCCTAACTAAATATATTATTATAAATCTAAAGTTCTTTATGACAAAATTCAATTTCCAATTTGTTTTCTAATAAGATTTTCCAATCTCGCTTAGACATAAATTAGGTTTTCCATTACTGATTTCATCATATTCGGCTTAATTGCATTTGCTGAAACAAGATCAATCTATGCTCATAATTTCAAATTAAGAATATTTCCTCATATAATTAATCCTTTTCTTTAATGAGGGTGTCTAAATACAAAAAATGGAGAAATACAATGCGTTTAAGTATCGGAATTATTTTTTCAGCTTTCATAATGTTAATGAGTGTTTCTTTGATTAATGCTCAAGGTCGTGATCAAATGAAAGAAGAACTAAAAGAATTGAAAGAGAAACTTTCTCTTATGCCCGAACAGGAGACAAAGATTCAAGAGATATTTTCAAAATATCAGGAACTAGCTCAAAAAGAAAGAGCAGCAATCGGCGATAATAGAATGGATATGATGAAAATGCGCAGACAAAATAGCAATAAGATGTATGAAGAGATTGAACTTATTTTAGATGAAAATCAGAAAATGATTTTTGATGAATATAAAAAAGATAGAGAAGAAAAAATGAAGGAACGTATGAATAATTTTAGAGATAATCGTGGCGACCGTATGGGCGGCGGCAGAAGA
>CALDDL010000177.1 GCA_937936675.1 uncultured bacterium | reverse complement strand
TCGTTAATCCTATTGCGATGTTTATGAGCGCATGTATGATGCTTGATCATATCGGTGAGAAAGAAACTGCCGATAAGATAAGAAAAGCTATTGCTAAAGTAATCGAAGAAGGTAAATTCAGAACTTACGATATGATGAAACTAAGAGGCAATGCCGAAGTATTTAATTATGGTGCTGTTTCTTCTATCGATCTTACCGATGCTGTTATTGCTAACTTATAATTGGAATAATAATGAGAGAACAAATAAAAAAAATATGGCCGGAAATCGATTGGATAAAAGATGAATCACTGCGCGAAAAAGTATTAGAATGTTGGGTTTATGCAATTGAGAATAGCGTCTTATCTCCCCAAGATTTGGAGGTAATTCCATTCTCACTATTAATTAAAAATTGCAATATCACTTTTATGAATCATAAAAGAACATGCGTTCATCTCGCTGTGGAAATGGCAAATATTATGAAGAAAAATTTCGGAGATGAAATAACAATTAATATGGATTATCTTATCGCCGGAGCTATACTAATTGACGTAGGTAAACTTATTGAATATGAAAGAATCGATGGAAAACTTACTACAAGCGAGGCAGGAAAATTAGTCCGCCATCCTTTCTCGGGTCTTGCTATTGCCGATCGATTCGGTTTGCCTTATGAAGTTCAACATATTATTGCTACTCATTCAAAAGAGGGAGACCTCGGTAAACGCACCACTGAATCTATTATTGTGCATCATGCCGATTTTGTCTCTTTCGATCCATTTAGATAGAGGAATTTTATGAAACAAACATACACTGAAAAGATTGCACAGAAATTTGCTTATGGATTAGAGCCTGGACAGACGGTTAGAGCCGGTGATTATATTTCAATCAAACCTGCTTATGTAATGACCCACGATAATACGGGTGCAGTAATCCCTAAATTCAAAGGACTCGGCGCAAAAAAATTGTTTAATCCTCGTCAAGTGATTCATACTCTCGACCATAATATTCAAGATAAAAGCGAAAAGAATTTAGAGAAGTATCGTAAGATAGAAGAATTTTCTAAATCGATGGGAGCGGATTTCTATCCTGCAGGAAGAGGTATCGGACACC
>CALDDL010000176.1 GCA_937936675.1 uncultured bacterium | reverse complement strand
GCTGAATTATCGAATGTGAATATTGGAGGATAAGCATTTCCTTTTAGTGTTAGATTATCTAATGAGATTGAACCCATTGCAGTTGGAGGTGTTACATTATTTCCGGTAGTAAGATAAACTAAAGCAAATTCAAAGGTCTTAATCTTATCCCACTGGAGTTCGCCATCACCATCTAATGTTTGACCTGCGAAACCAAGTGTTTTATCATCATTCTGAACAAGAGGAATTGTATATTCTATCCACTGTCCAGAAGCGTCTGATAAATCAATTGTTGTTTGGAAGAACCATAAATCTCTCTGTCCTAACTCATTGACATCACCGACCTTAAATTCCATAAAGAACTGACCTTCTTGAGAAAGAACTGTCGGGGTATTAACTTTATACCAAATATGGATTTCCTTACCTGCTGAAAGATCCAAATTATATGGTAAAGGATTTGGAGTAGTTCTTACTGTATAACCACCCCAACCATCGCCTGCTGCAACTGTATAATCAATTTTTACTGCACCGCCACCATTAACTCCGGCAGGATCATCAGATAAATCCATTTTAGATTTGCCGGCTCCATTATCATAAAGAGTTGGTGACCAAAATCCCGATGCTACTGAGTTATCCATTGATTGGAAAACCCATTGTGCTTGAGTAGTTCCTGCTAATAACAGGAATAGAAAAAGTAAATACATCTTTTTCATTGTGCCTCTCCTTTGTTTGTTAATAACTTCTTTTAATTAATTGAACTATTGTTTTTGTTACATTAATACTGTCCATAAACCGATCGTTAAGATCAGTAATAGACCTGAATATAATAAATTCATTTTTACAGTTGATGAACCACTTGCATCTGCCTCAAGTATATTTAAATAATTTTTAACTGTTACATTTTCTCCATAGCGAACTACATAATTCAATATAAGTAATAAACTTGCAGTTCCAACAAAAAGAAATATGGTAAAATGGAGATAGTTGATTTGTAAAATCGATATCAAAAATTTATTGTTTAAAACTGAGTATTGATTTAGGACTTCGAGTAAGAATCTAGAAAGACCTATAATCTCTCCAACAATGATTGAAGCGAAAGCACTTTTAGCGTTTATTTCCTTAAGGATAAAACCGAGAACTAAAACCGCTGTAATTGGAGCACTTACATAAGCCTGTGTGCTTTGAAGAAAAATAAATAGCTGTGAGCTGATTAATCTCACAAAAGGAATAAGAGTAATTACTACAACTACTATAAAAATTGTCGTCATTCTTCCAACGAGAACTAATGTTCTATCAGAAGAATCGGGATTCTTTACTCTATAAAAATCGATCGTATATATAGCAGAAATAGAATTAAACGATGCAGCAAGAGAAGACATAATAGCTGCGAGAACTCCTGAAACTACAAGACCTTTAATACCAATGGGAAGAATACCGCTTGCAATTAATTGAGGGTATGCTTCATCACCTCTTATTTCAGGAAATAAAGCCACAGCAATTAATCCGGGTAAAACAAAAATTATCATAGGAAAAAGTTTTAGAAAGGCAGCTAGAAAGGTTCCGTTTCGTGCATCGTTAAGTGATCTTGCACCAAAGATTCTCTGAAGCATATAATGATCCGCACACCAATACCAAAATGCAATTATAGGAGCACCGAAAATTATACCTGTCCATGGGAAATCAGGATCACTTATATCTTTAAACATTACAAAAAAATCAGCAGGTAACTTGGCTTTTAATGCGGAAATTCCACCGACTTCATTTAAACCGAAATAAACTGTTAATCCTCCACCAAGCAATAAGAGAATTCCTTGGAATATCTGTGTTCTGATTACAGTATCGAATCCACCGACTAAAGTGTAAATACCAGTTATTAAAACAATTACGACAGCGGAGACGAATATACTCCATCCGAAAATTTTATTAAATAATATACCGCTTGCAAAAAGTGTTACTAGAATTTTAGTAACCAGATATGTGAAAATCGAAAGTGACCCAAATAACCTTCTAGTTCTTTGGTCAAATAATTTCCCAATAAATTCTGGGAAAGTAAAAAGATTAGAATTACGATATATAGGAGCTAAGAACCATCCAAGGATAATCAAAAAGAAAATTGCAAACAATTCAAAATGACCAACTACAAGACCACGCGACGCACCCGAACCGGCAAGACCAATAAAATGTTCACTTGAAATATTGGTTGCAAATAATGAGATACCAATAGCAAACCATCCCAAATCACGGCGAGCTAAAAAATAACTCTCCACTGTCGGATCCTTTTTCTTGCTGTTATAAAAACTAATTAATATAACTATCGCAAGATATAATAAAATAATTAAGCTGTCTATTATTGTAAATGATTGTGGCATATACTATTAACTCACAATTATAATACCAAAAATAATCTTATAATTCAGCCAATTTTAGGGGTTTCTATATTCAACCATTGAGAATAATTATTAAATTGATAATAACCCCATTATTATTTTAATAACATCATTTTTTTAGTAAAAGAATTCCCATTTACACTTAAAACATAAAAATATGTACCACTAGATAAATCTCTACCTTTAAATTGGATTTGATGAGCTCCTGAATCTTGATAGGAGTTAATAAGAGTACTTATCTTATTCCCGAGTATATCAAAAACTTCAATTTTTACCATACCACCTTTAGGCAAATTATAATTAATAACAGTTGAAGGATTGAATGGGTTAGGGTAGTTCTGTTCTAAATTGTATTCCAAAGGAATATTCTCTTCGTCTTTGCTTATACCTACTAAAATTCCATCTTGATTATAATATGGAAGATAAGTTGCAGAAAGTGAATTAGCAATGGGTTTTGATATCCTTTGCATGGTATATAGACCCATACTTTGGAATCCTCCGGGGTTATCCATTCTATACCAATCAAAGACAGTCCACCAAACAGCAGACATCAAAGAACCAAAGGCTTTATTCTCTGAACCATCGACATTTGTTAGCGCAAAAATCTTAAATACATTCATCATATCAGAAAATACGGTACCTTGTTTATCGGCAGTTGAACCATCTTCGCTTGACCAGTAGCCATATTCAGTGCATAAAATCGGTTTATTTGGGAATGCTGTCCTGGCATCTCTAAGAAAATTAAACGAAGGTCCATAGTATGCACCATTCTTTCCATAGAAGATCCCGAAATAAATAGTCCATGAAGCTAAATCCAAGGGAGCAATTGTTGGGTCAGATGCACCCGGAGAATCTGCAGCGGCTGATTGAGTAATAAGTCTTCCATCTTCATAATTATCCGCATGGTCTTTAGTCATCATCTCGTTAAATGCTAATCTTCCTGTAATATCTTTACATTCATTTGAGAGACTCCAAATAATAACAGAAGGTCTATTATAATCTTTATAAACCATTTCTCGGAACATCTGTTTATGAATTTGTCTTACTTCATTTTGAATGCGCCATGATTCCGAATCATTAAACCAAAAAACAGGGATCTCTTCTTTGGTAGAGATACCGAGTCGATCTGCAATCAAATAGGTATAATAATGATTGGGATAATGTGCGGTTCGTAATAATTTAGCATTCAATGATTTCACAATTTTCATATCAGCAAGAATTTGTTCTCTTGGCAGACTTCTACCATAATCGGGATGGTCTTCATGTCGAGCCACTCCGGGCAGATACATTAAACGATCATTAAATAAAAATTTGGGTCCAACTGTTTTTACTGTTCTTATCCCAAACTGAGTATAATATTCATCTGTTTTAGCACCACCATCATATAGAGTTACTTTCATAACATAGAGATTAGGATTTTTGTGAGTCCAGAGCCGAGGGTTTTCAATTTGCAATTTTGTTTCGAATGCACAGACAGTACCAAAATCCATATATGAAGAAAATTCTTTCTGCCCTAACAATACAGATTCTTGCCCAAGCATATTCCAAATATCTTCTTTTCCAATATTTGTCTCATCATAATTAAGATCAAAGACCTGAACCGATGCAGTAATATTAGCAGAAGATAGTTTCATGTTTTGTAAAACTATTTTTGTTTTTATTTCACCGTTTATATCTAACGGAGTGATATCGCTTCTGACAATAGAAACGGGATTAACAAATTCAAGATAAACATCGTGAATAATGCCAGTATAATTATACCAGTCTGAAGGAATATTGGGGATTGAATATTTAGTAGTACCCCAAGCAGGGTTATCAACTCTAACGGCGATTACATTATTTCCGCCGATATTTAAAAATGGAGTAATATCGAATGAAAATGGAGTATAACCACCTTCATGATATCCAACCCACACACCATTAACCCAAACGTCAGCCATATAATTGACAGAAAGAAAATTGAGGCGAACAATTAAATTTGCTATTGAAGGATCGTTTACAACAAATGATTTTCTATACCAAACAAGATCTTGATAGAAATCGGGTCTTACAGGATATTCATTAAAATTATTATCAGGGAAAGGAATATTTCTGGTCTCCCAATTGGAATCATCATAATCTAACTTAAATCTATTATCAGATTTACTTTCAATTAAGGAAATCCCTGCTTGATCTCTTAAAATGAAAGTGGCTGCTGAAGTAGCTTCATCAGGCCAAGGTCTTGGCACGCGCTGCCTTCTCCATTCTCCGGCAAGGTTATATCGAGAACGATTCTGCATTTCAAAAGTTGGCAATGGTTTATTATTTTGGAAAGGCACTTCAATTCCACAAACATCCAATATCTTTAAAGTCGGTTCAGCTAAATTGGTCTGCGCATATATTTTGTTAGATAGATTCGAAAAAACTATTACTAGAATAAGAAAAACTATATATTTTATAAATTTCATAATGCCCTCAATATGAATAAAATTCTTTAGTTAATATAAAGAAGAAAATTATTTTAGTCCAAGTTCCTTGCTCATTCGATAATAATTAGGAGGAGCTAGCCCAAGTTTTTTTGCCGCCTCTGCATCAGAGCCAGATAAATCCCTCATGTATTTAAAATATTTTTCTCTGAATATCCTTTCCATCTCTTTAAGAGGAAGCAAACCTTCTGTTACAAAATTTACCAGACTCCCACTTTGAGCATTTGAAACAAATTTTTGAGAGAATAAAAGCATTGAACTAATTTGATCTACGGATACATTCGACTCATCATAGAAAAGAATCCTTTGAACAAAATTCTTAAGTTCTCTTACGTTACCTGGCCAAGAATATTCTTCTAATGCTTTCATTGCCAATGGTTGTATCTTTGGCTTTTCTTTCCCCATATCAATTGAAATATCATCTAAAAAATGATTTATCAGAACCGAGATGTCTTCTACTCTTTCTTTTAATGGAGGGACATAAATAGGAACTACATTAAGTCGATAAAAAAGATCCTCTCTAAATCTTTTTTCTTTTACTTCCACTTCAAGTACCCTATTAGTTGCAGAAATAATTCTGACATCAACTTTAGTTTTATCCGTTCTACCGATTTTTTCAATTTCACCATCTTGGATTACACGTAAAAGTTTTACTTGAGCATTTAAAGGAAGCTCGGATATTTCATCTAAGAATATTGTTCCATGATGGGCGAACTCAAATAAACCAAGCTTACCTTTATCGGCTCCTGTGAATGCACCTTTTTCATAACCAAAGAGCTCGCTTTCAATTAATTGATCCGGGATTCCACCACAATTTATGGGGACGAAATTTTCATATTTTCTAAGACTTCTGTAATGAATATTATATGCAATTAATTCTTTACCAGTACCCGAAGAACCGGAGATAAGAATATTAACATTGGAATTAGCATATTTATCAATTTGATTTCTAAGATTTTCTATTACTTTACTCACACCCACAATTTTTCTGGATGCTAATACGTCATCAATATTTTTATTTAATTTTTGATTCGATCTAAATTTATCTTTAAGCAATTTTCTTCTTTCAAAAGCATTGAATATACTAATAACGAAATCAGTTGGTTGATAAATATATTCCTCGATATCACCGGGATACTTTGTGCAATACCAAAAAGCACCGGCTTCCAGAAGATTATGTGCAAACTCATAATCATTAATATTAATCGTCATTTTTGTTATAACAATTATCTGAAGTGAAAAATCCAATTCTTTGATTTTTTTTATTAAATATTCTCCTCGCAAACCGCCGGCAATCTGAAAATCCATGATTACTATATCATATTCATTTTTTCTTTTCTCTATAAGTTCGATTGCATTATTACCATCCGAAACTACATCCAAAATAATAATTTTACTTTCATAAGGTTTAATTGTGTTCATTACGCGACGAACATCGAACTCTTCATCTTCGATTAATAATACATTAATTTTTTCGTTATTCATTTAGTTACCCTTAATGAGGAATAGTAATTGTGAAACAACAACCGGCAGGAATAAGGTTTTCTACATCAATATTCCAACCACATCTTTGTTTCGATATTTCATAAGCTATATAACAACCATACCCACCGCCATATTTTGGATTTGTTTTGGTGGTTATATTTTCCCAAAATAATTTTTTAATACCTTTATCGTCTTTTTCTAATAAGTCTTCGCTTATTCCTTTTCCATTATCACTAATTTTTAGTGTAGTAATATTCGTATCCGTATTATAAGAAGTTTCGATTATTACTTTTACCATTTTATCAGATGCGTGGTCTATGGAATTTTGAATTAATGGTTCAACTATCTCCCAAATAACAAATTCATTAATAGGAACAACCGGGACGTTAGGATCTAAATCTAAAGATATTTCGAATGATGAACTTTTCGTAGAATTCCTATTAAATATATTCTCCACAAGAAATCTTAAAACATTATTCGGGTCTGTCCTGAATACCGGGTTTCTGATTGTCTGAATTGGAGGATCGTACCATTTCATATCATAAATAACGCGAGATACAAAATTCGAGTATTTTGTTACTCTCTCTTTTATTTCATGAATATTTGTTTCATTCAATTTTCTTAGGTCTTCTTTTATAAAGCCCATTATTTTTTCTGCTTTGTGATGAGTATGATAGATTCTCTTCGTAAACAAAGCTTCTTTTTCATAATCAATCTGTTTTTTAATATTTATTTCATGTTCTTCGAGCAATAGTTTTTGTGCCTCATCTCTTTCCTTTACCGTATATGTGGAAATATAATACATTGCTAAAAGACCAAGTAAAAAAAGTGCTGAATATATAATAGATGTCTCTTCATAATTTGTTACAATCTCCTTAGTAATAAATGAGAGATCAGGAGTGTTCTTCATATAAAGTGCACCAAGGAATTTACCATCAGGAGTAAATGGAACAAAAGTATAATAAGTTTTATCATTACGATATAAATTTACTAAATGTTCCTTGCTCTTCATTTCGTCTTTATGCTGTTTATATAAAGTTAAAGCAGAAGCAAATTTAAGAGAGTCTTCAATTTGAATATCTTTCTTTTCGAATATAAATTCATACAATAATTTTCCATCTTTTATTGGATATAATTTATTATCCTTATCAATAATTAATATAATTTCTTCCACATTTTGCTGAAGAAGTTGTTGATTCAAAGTTGCATCAAAGAATTGTATAATTTTTCTTTTTTCTTCCTCAGATATTTTTTTCCTTAAACTTGCGGTTTCGAATAAAAGCTCAAGTGTTGTAGTAGATTGATTAGTAAATCTTTCTGCCGAATGCTTTTGATACCATTCTTGAGTATTATCAACGAAATCTTTTAATGATGTTTTATGAATCATTGATAAAATAATTTGGAATACAATCAAACCTACAAAGAGCACCGTGAGGTGTCTAAACTCAAAATGGTACTGCTTTAAATTATCGATTAATTTATTTTTTTTGTTCACTTAGTTATTTTTATAAAGGGTCTTTAGAGTTTTGTTTTTTATATACTTCATACCAGCTTGCAAAAATTGGTGTGTAAGGAACTGCAAGCATCTGACCGCCAAAACCAAATCTTTTGAAAACTACTACATTTATATCTGTAACTTTTAATTCGGATAATTCTTTAGTATTTATTTTAATCCCTTTTTCGGATGCTAAAGAGGCAATGTCACTTTCTAATTTATCATAAAGTTTTTTGCTTTTTAAAATTCCTTTAATATCAGATTCTGCTTCCTCAAAAGTAGCCGGTGAATTTAATGATTCTTGTTTAGTATTAGCTAACATAATTATTGAATACCCTTGATTATAAGAAAGAGGTCCTACATAATCACCTTTTTTCATGGAAGAGAGAGTCTTAGAATAAAGACTGTTTTCGGATGCTGAAATATATCCGATATCTCCTTTATTTATTTTTATTGAATCCACATCGTGGTATATTGAAGCAACTTCTCCAAAATCTTTCCCTGATTCTAATTCTTTTAATGCTGATTCAATCTTTGATAAATCCTTAGAATATATTTCACTGATTCTATATTGCATCGGTTTTTCAAAAGTATGGTTTGTTTTATTAAAGAATGCCAATGCCTCATCTCGAGTAACATCTTCAGTTTTATAAATTTTTGACATATATCTTTGTGATAAGTAGAAAGTTTTCCATGACTCAATATCGTTTTTTATCTCCGGTAGTTCTTGATAACCTCTTTTAACAGCTTCTCTTTCCAATAATTTATTCTGGATATAATTTTGAACAATATAATTAAGTTTTCCCCTAATCGAAGCAATATCGACATTATAGACATCAAAATTTTCCATAATCAAGAAATAGATAAACGATTCAAGACTAATCGGGCTTGAAGAAAATTTTACAAAAACACTTTGCAATTCATCTTTTGAAAATGTATTTATTATCTCAAAAAAATCCTTTTCTAATAAAAATTTTCTATCATTTTCTTTCCCTAAATCACTTTCTTTCTTTTTAGAATATTGTTCTTTAATTTTTTCAGCTAGTTCAACAAAGATTTTCGTATCGACATTTACAACTATATCCCTGAAAAATTTTGAATAAAACTCTTGATATAAAGAATCCTCTTTTCTAGTTTGAATTATAGAACGGATTGAGGATTTTTCTGAATCGGTCAAATCACTATTAATTGTTTTATCATAAAGTTTACAAATGTAATAGCCTTCTTTAAGTTTAATTGGTTTAGTAAATTCACCTCCTGATAATTTATATATTTCGTTTTCAATATCAGGATGCATTTTACCAAAAGTTACTTCGGCAGGAGAAAGTTGCTCATTGTTTTCGTCTCTTAATGAAAGAAGCGAATCAAAAGAAGCACCGTTCTGTAATAATTTATATATATCTTTGATTTCAGTTTCAGAGGTAGAGAATAAAAATTTGATTTTTAATTTTTGTGAAATTCTTATTTTGCCCTCTTCCCAATCAGGTTGATTAATAACTACTTTTTCTTTTATTTCTTTATTATAAAGTGCATCTCTTAAATAGATATTTTTAATATAATCTTCAATTGACTTAAATTCCTTAAGGGTATCGATTTTATTTTTAAGAGCTTCTTTTGCAATTAGCTTTTCGGCTATCAGTGTAAGAAGAAAATCTTTTTTCATCTCAGGATTAGAAATATCTTTTTGTTTATCGGCATGAGGAGTTAATTCGTATCTCTTTAAAAATTCTTGTGCGGTAATCTTAATATCTCCAACTTCTGCTAATACCTTATTGTTTTGAGCGTTTGATTTTAGAGAGAAAAAACTAAGTATCAGAATTACTAAAACTACTTTTTGCATATATTTCCTAAAAATTGATCTTTAAATATAAATCTTAGATACATAGATAACATTTTTAAAATAAAAAAGGGATGCCAAAATGACACCCCTTTTTTAATAGCCAATTAAAAATTACTTCATCAACATCATTTTTTTAACAGAATTGAATGATTTACCGTCTATGATTGACTTAGCGTTAATTGAATAAAGATAAATTCCCGAAGGAAGATTACTAGCATCCCAACGGATAAGATGTGTTCCGGCAGGTAGTGTACCATCTTCTAGCTCTGCTATCTTTTCTCCGATTAGATTATATATACCAATGTGGACTTCACTTTCAAATGGAAGACCGAAACGAATTGATGTACTTGGATTGAACGGATTTGGATAATTTTGTTCTATTACATATTCAGTTGGAATTATTTCAAGTTCTTCGACATCAGTCATAATGATCTTGATTTCAAATTCATTACTGAATTTAGAGACTACGTCACCCGCGATAGCCGAAATTCTATAAGTATAAGTTTCATTTGAATTTGGAACGTTATCAATATAAGTAACTATATCTTTCTCAACTTTAGTTAATTCTTTATATGTAGGATCAGCTAAAGATTTCTTTTCGATCTTATACTTAAGCTCTTTCTTGGAATTATCTTTCCAAGTAAGAGTAACTTTATATGCACTTTCAGTAGCAGTCAGTTCAGTGGGAGAAATCAACCCTGTTTTTACTTCCGAATATGCTGTAAATGAAGAATTACCATCTGCATTAAATGCAAATACTCTATAAGTATAGTTTGTTATTTCATCAACTTTATCATCAATAAATGTAGTAAGATTGGCATCAACTGAATCAATAGTAATGAAAGTATTAGCACCTTCAATTCTTCTTTGAATAACAAAACCGAGCTCTATCTTAGAATTATCCTTCCATTTCAGAGTTATTGAATTATTATCACCTAGCTTGGTAGATAATTCTGAGGGTGCAATAACAACAGCAACAGGAGTAACAGCAACAGAGGAGACTGAAACACCTTCATTATTAAATCCCATTACTCTATAAGCATATTTTCCACCTTCAACTGTTTTAGTATCGACATATTGAGTGCTATTTGCAGGGATTGTATCAATTGGTATAAAAACTCCAACTGTAACAGAACTGAAGTATCTATCTTTTATAGAGCTATTTCCTGCTCCTTCTTCTCCCGCACGTTCAATAATAAATCCATCTTCATTATTTGAATTATCATCCCAATTAACAATTAGTTCTCCATTATCACCCGGCTCTACATCAATATTTGAAGGAGGAGTAATGTTTTTTGTTGGCATAAGTACAACCGCTAACCGGTATGGAGAATTAATAATTCCTTTTACAGCTTTAATTCTATATTCATAAAGTGTATTTTCTGTTAAACCAGCATCCTTATATGAAATAATATTAGCACCTAAATTAGCAACAATAACAAATATTGAACCAGTTTCTACCTTTCTTCTTTCAAGAACAAATCCGGTTTCGTTATTTGAATTATCCTGCCATTCAACCAAAACCGAATCTACGGAAATTGCTATTGCAGAAATAGGACTTGGAGCTAAAACCGTATCAAGAGTTGTAAATTTAAATGCAGTTGAATAATCGCTTTCTCCACCTACATTATATGCTTTTACTCTCCAGAAATATGATTTATTATATTCAAGTCCGGAAACGCCATATTTAGTATCAGTTAAATTTTGCTCTGCTTTTAATAAAGGTTGGAACGCAATATTATCAGCAAATTCAATTTTATAATAAGAAGCTCTTGGAGCAGCATTCCAAACAAGATTAACGTTACGACTTACATTCGTCCCATTATTTCCCGGAGTTGCTAAGTTTGGAACATCCGGAGCTGCAATTATAGTTTTGAATCTTCTAAAACTAGACCATGCACTATTAGCAGTACCATCAGCTCCTCTTGCTCTCCAATAATAAGTCATATCATTTTCTAATCCATCAACTTGACTAAAATTATTCGATAAACCAACGAGTGAAATATCAATATTAGCAAAGGTTGAATCTTTTGATATTTGTAAATGGTAAGAGGTTGCACCTACCGATTTATCCCATTGGAAAAGAATGCTTTTTGGCTGGAACATTGCTCGATCATTTGGAGATTTAAGTACAGGGGGGAGTATATCCACAACAAGAATATTAGCACTAAATCCACTGAATGTGGCTCCTTTAACTTCAACAATGTGATTTGTACCAACTACCATTGTAACTGTAATAGTAGTAGTTATTTTTCCGTTTGCATCTGTAGTATCGGCAAGAGGAGCAACAACTCCACCATTATCTGTTAAGAAGGAAACTACTTGCCCTGCTAGTGCAATTGGGTTATCATTTTTATCCGCAAGTTGTCCCGTAATTAAAGTAGTTCCTCCTTTGATTACAGAATAACTATCTGCTTTTACTAAATATTTGGCAGGAGGACCAGCTTTGGTCGTTACTTTTGGTGAATCCCCTTTTAATGCAGGGGTTGAATTATCGGTTGCTGTAATTATTTGTTCGGTTAATGCTTTTGTATTGGTAGTAAATTTTGCAGTTGCTAATCCATTAACATTAGTTTTTGACTTAAAATTATCAAGAGCCATTCCGGGAGCTGCATCAGGTAAACCAAATGATCCACCGTTTGTACTCGTCCATGTAATCTCTTTATCTGCGATTTTAACAATATTATCATATTTATCCGTTAATTGTGCTCTTACTTCAATATCATTACCGGCAATTGGATTATAATCAGAAGCTGTTACTATATATTTCGAAGGATCGTCCGGAACTACAACAATATTTCCTCTTTTACCGGTAAGAGGTGTAGGACTCGTATTATCAGTAGCAATTACTTCATGAGTTGTAGCAGAAACTTGAGCCACATTAAATACTACAACAGCTTTACCGGTAGCATCTGTGTTTGTAGTTGCAGATGCAAAACTTCCTCCGGTTATTCCTGTTCCGCCTGTTTTAGTCCATGTAACAATTTTACCTGAAGTAGGAACATTATTTTCAAATTGATCTTTTAATTGTGCAGTTACATTAATTTGTTTCCCTGCTTTGGGTAATGTATCTGAAACAGTAACGAAATACTTTATGGCAATATCCGGTTTAACCGTAATTTCAGGACTTGCACCTGTAATTGAAGGAGAAGTTGAAGGGATAGTTGCAGTAACAGTATGTTTTGTTCCAGAAACTTTTACAACTTGAAAATTAACAGTTACCTTACCTGTAGCATCAGTTAAATACTTAGCCGGAGTTAATTCCGGGCTGCCACTTGCCGGAGGATCAAAAACACCTCCATTTGTAGAAGTAAACGATACTTCTCTCCCAACTTCGGGAGCATTATTATTATATTGATCTTTCAATTGTGCTGTAACTGCAACTTTGGTATTTGCAATAGGATCAGTTTTATCAAGTGTTACGGCAAATTTAGAAGCAGCAGCGGCTTTAATCGTCATCTCCTCGCTTTGCCCAGTTAGTGCAGTAGGAGCAGTATTATCAGTCGCTGTAATTTTATGTTTATTCCCTGCAATGGTTCCCGCAGTAAATACTACAATTGCTTTTCCATCGGCATTTGTTAAAGTTTTTGCCTGTGCAAAAGTACCACCTCCGGTGGAACTCCAAGTTACTTCCTTACCTGCAGTTGAATGTGGATTATTTCCCTCATCTACTAATTGAGCTGTAACGGTAACTTGCGAACCTGCAGCAGGATTATTTGTACTAAGAGTAACTAAATATTTTGCAGGAGGTCCTGATACAGTTTTTATTTTAGGACTATCCCCTGTTAGAGGAGGCGTTGAATTATCAGTAGCCGTTATTATATGTTCTGTATTAGGAACGTTCTTGGTAGTAAATACAACTGTTGCTTTTCCAGCTGTATTCGTTGTTGAAGTAGGTGATGAGAAAGTTCCATTATTAGTACTAGTCCATGTAATGATGTTACCACTTAATGAAACTGGATTCTTGAATGCATCCACTGCTTGTGCTGATATCTTAACAGTATCTCCATTAACCGGTCCATATTTTGTAGCGGTAACATCATAAGCAACAGCGGCACCGGCTTTAGTAATGATGTTAGGAGAAGTACCCGTTAAAAGAGCCACATCTGTTGCTTTTACATTTTGAGTTACACCTGATTTCTCATCCACAGTAAATGTAACCGTAGCTTTTCCGGATGCATCTGTTGTACTTGTTGGAGAACTGAAAGTACCTTTGGTACCGCCTGTGTAGCTCCATGTAACTGTTTTAGCCGAAGGTGTTGCAATAATATTTCCATATATATCTGTTAATTGAGCATCGATTGTAACATTGGTATTTACAGTCGGGTTAGCATCTGATGATGTAACCATATACTTATTAGCATCATTTGGTGTTACGTCAATATTTCCTGTCGTCCCTGTATTTGCAGGGGTAGAATTATCTGTTCCGGTTACAGTATGAACAATGCCGGAAGCTTGCGCTACGGTGAAAACAACAGTAGCTATTCCGCTTGCATTAGTTGTAGATGTAGCAGAAGCAAATTTACCCCCCACATCACCGGCAATTCCACCGGTTTTTGACCATGTAATAACCTTACCTGAACTAGCCACATCATTATCGAAAGCATCTCTTAATTGTGCGGTAATTGTAACATTTGAACCGGCTTTTGCAATGGCTAAATTCGATACTACATTCAATTTAGCAATCTGTCCGGGGACTACAGTAACTTCAGGGCTACTACCAGTGATTGCGGTAGTTGGAACTTCTGCTGTAAAAACGTGTTTAGTGCCGGCAGTCTGGCTTACTTTAAAATCGACTGCCGATTTACCATTAGCATCAGTTTTTATACTTGCACCATCGGCACTACCACTCGAAGGAAGTACTAAAGTAGCCCCATTCGTTGCAGTCCAAGTAACAGACCGATCGGCTTCCGCCACATTATTACTATACAGATCTTGAAGTTGCCCTGTAACTCTAAGATTGGCACCTGCAGCAGGAGAATTTGTAGCATTAGTAACACTAAATTTTGTAGCGGCTCCTGCTTTTACAACAATATTATCGCTAGTTTTATTAATTGCTCCAGATGCTGCTTTAATAGTGTGAGTAACTCCGGCAGTGGTTGCGACTGTTAAATCAACAACTGCCTTACCGTTGGCATCGGTATTTGTAGATGAAGCACTCAGAGCAGCACCCGCACCGGTTGTTGTCCAATTGACGGCTGTTCCAGCAGTTGCGAATGGACGATCGTATTGATCCTGAAGTTGTGCTTCTACTGTTTGTTTATTCCCAGCTGCCGGATTAAGATTTGGTACTGTTAAACCGATTTTACTTACTGTTAAATCAGGTAAATTGTAAGTTACTTTCCAATCGAAAGTAAATGGAGAAGATAGGTCTAGATTATAACCTGTGAAAAGTTCCATACCATCAGTAAGCGTAAATGTACCTTTACCTGTTAAAGTTTGTTGAAAAAGGATATAGCTTAAAGAAACAGAAACATTAGCAGGTATATCATAATCAATTGAAATGTTAGTAGTCCCAGCGACATAATCTCCTGCTTGGAAAGAAATCTTATGAAGTTTTGGAGAAGAACCGGTCTTTAAAATTTCTGTTCCTTGTCTAATATCAGTTAATGTACCATCAGAACCTACCTTAAATCTAATATCGATTACTCCACTAGGAGGCAAGGGTGGTAATGAAACTTCACCCAATTTATCCAAAGCATCAACAGCATCAGTAGCTCTTGAATCTATGCCGTAAAACAGATTAAATGTTTTTGTTGGATCGCTATTGGATTTAATAGTGAGTGGTATTTTGAGAAGCGGGCTATTGCCCGTGAAATCAAATGATTGCGCAAGAAGAGAATTGCTCGCAATTATAACGAACAAAATAAATAGAATTTTCTTCCACATAATAAGCGCCCCTTATTTTTATGATGAAAATATTTTTACTGCCACGTGTTTTTGTCTTTCGGTAATTTAATTACTAAATAAGACTTAATCAACTTATTTATTTAAGTAAAACAATTTTTTTTGAAATCCTTTTATTTGAGCTGTGCATTGTTATAAAATAGATACCAGAAGTTAAACCCGGTGAATCTATAGAGAATTCATGAACCCCTTTAATCAAAAAACCGGAATATATAGTACTAACAATCTCCCCGATCGAGTTAAATAGAGTTAATTTAATTACGTCATTCTCTTGAAGGTTTAGATTTATTTTCGCAGATGAATTTGCAGGATTCGGATAAATTGATAATTCAGTTTGTTCGATTTTTTCAAATTCATTTTCAAAATCTGTTGTTCCGGAATATTTTACGATTAATTTAATTATGTTATTCTCTTTCCAAAAGCTAATTGAATTATCTTTATCGCTTGTTATTTTAGCATATATTCTGACATCTAAATATTCAGACATAATATGAACAGTCAAACCTTCGGGGATTGAACAATTAAGTGTCATTTGCTCTGATGTGGTTTGGAAATATATTGGATAAGTAATTTCAGCATTAGTTTTACTATCCCCTTTTCTGAAATCAACTAACGATGTTTCATATAGACCACTAATGGAATCAAGAATTCGAAATCGAATATCAAAAATATTACCGGGAGGGAATGGAGGCATATATTCTTCGCCAAGTGCTATATCAAAATTATCAGTCGCTTCGGGATGCAATCCGCATCTTAATTCTATATTCTTAGTACCATCGCTGAAATTTAATTTTAATTCAACCGGCTGCGAATAAATTTGGCAAAAGAAAATAAACATCACTACTAATAATTTTTTCATTTCAAATAAACCATTTTGCTAGTTTTTGAAAATTTACCAGAACTAATTTTATATAAATAAATTCCACTTGGATTATTTGAAGCATTCCATTCAATACTATTAATTCCGGCATTAAAATCATTTTTATGCAAATAGAAAACTCTCTCCCCGATTAGATTAAAAATCTCAATTTTTGCTGCGCCTTCATTAGGGAGTGAAAAAGATATCTTAGTGGTACCATTGAAAGGATTAGGATAATTTTGGAATATCTTAAAATCATTCGAAAGTTCAATATTTCGTAATAATAGATTTTCGATTTTTTCATTAAGAGTTATTTCATCGTTCTGATTGAGGTAATATAATATATTATTAAATACTAATTCAAAAGCACCAGTCAAACTTTTTAATTTAAGCGGGTAATCTTCTGAAATTATTTTCAATAAATGAAATTCTCCATTAGCTTTTTCAACCAAGCCATTATTATCAAATCGAACATCTAATTTTGGCTCAGGAGCTTGCGGAGGTAATTCAAATCGATTAAGATCATCTATATTAGATAAATAAATTGCAGAACTAATATCACTATTATTTGATATCACTAAAGAATAAGCGAAACTATTATCCTCATTTTTTTTATGTAAAGATGAAGCACCGCTATTATTAAAATCTATCTCACCGTTTTGAGAGAATTTAGCCCAATAACCTTTACCAGGTTCTAAATCATTAACAATACTATACAAACCATCATAACTATAAATTTTTGAAAAAAGGATATCAGGTGGATTAGTGAGAATATTATCAAGACTAATTGTATTATCTAAAGGTCCTATTAAATTCCAACCTTGTTTCACATTTATTTTATCCTCTCCTTTGAATCCACTATAAGAAACAATTTTTTCTTCGGGAGATTTATACCAATAGCCTAAGCCATTATAAGGTTCATTCGCTGATGAATAACCATCATCAAATTTCCATACCTTAGCATTATTATCATTCAATATTTTAGTAAAACTTTTTTCTGAAGTAATAACAGGAATTGAAATAATATTCCATCCTTGTTTTATTGTAGCACTAACCGATAAAGCTTGTGGCATATCGAAATCAGCACTAACCACAAAATTTTTCAGAACAATATTTGAAATTTGAATCGGATAATTTTCATGCAGGTAAGTGTGTGAATTTGGCTTTGATGAATTAGTAAAATTCGTGTTATTACTTGTACCCGGAAATGGGTCACCTGCATTGCCTTTATTTATTTTCTTTTCTAATTCCCAAAGTCCATCCGCTTGCTCAAGAGCAACAAAATAATGTTTTGTAGAATCCTTTGAGGGAAACCATTCTTTGTCATTCTGAGACTGAATATTTTCATCTATATGATAAACTAAAAGTCCACTACTCGGGAGATATCTATCAAATGAATATGGCTGTTTATTCTCAATGAGAAAATATTCTTTAACATTACTAAGAGAATTAATCCTAAAAAATTGATTACTATTATTCGCTGAATTTAAAATTTCTTTATTATTTATAGGAGCATTAAGAGTAGTTGAAGTCCCATAACCCATCATCAATCTCGACCACGCTTCAGGAAAGGCAGGGAAAGACCCATTATTTCCATTCCAACTGCCGTAAGACATTAAGCTCCAATATCCCAATCCATACGAGGTATTATCTCTATCATATAAATCAGGGAGACCGAATGCCGCATGCCCTAATTCGTGAGCATAGACACCAATTGTCATATCGCCCGGGTTCACCCAATATTCGGGAGTCATAGCATATCGATAAACATTTACTCCATCTACACGAATAGGATCGAATGTTGACCAAGCATGCGACCAAATATCGCTTGATGAGCCGGAATATTCTGCTCCAGTTCCAGCATGTACAACAAAAAGAGCATCTACAAAGCCATCTCCATCATTATCATAATCACTAAAATCTATATATTGGTCAGCGAGAAGTACTGCTTCCTCTACAATTCTTTGAGCATTTTTTGGATATTCGCCTGAAAGACCATGATTGGAATTAACATAGTAATCGTAATTTTGACTTGCGTTTATCCAGCCAATCGATGCGCAGCTATTATTAGTTATTAAATCCAATACGCCATAAGAAGTTTTATTATAAAAATCCCAAAGCGTACCGGCTGATCTATTATACAATAATGCATCAAAAAAATCAGATGAGACACTATACATTTTATCTGGAAAATCTACTAATAGGACCAATACTTTATAATTTTCGCTTGGCGTAGAATTAGAACCAAATGGTCTTGAACCGGAAGACCATGCCGCATCAATTCCCCTTTTTTCATAATCTTTTTTAGATTCTAAAAATGTTTGTATCTGATGGGATTTTAGTGGATTATCAAGAAGTCTAGGATGTGGAGGCATTTGAGCTATAGAAATAGAAGAAAGCATAAATACAAAAACGATAGGTCTTATGAGTGCGCCCATAAATTCATTCATCTAAGATATTTTTTAGTTAATTAATAATATATAATTCTCTATAAAATGTAAAGAGAATTAATAGACTAGATAAATAACTAGAATCGTAGCAACAAAATATGACTACCCAAAATTTACTGATCGGATTATAGTGTTTTCTCTATCCTAAATCATAATTTTAGATGTTCTTTTAAAAAAAAGTCCTTATAAAACATTGTTTTATAAGGACTTAGAAGCTGCCCTGTCAGGGGTCGAACCTGAAGTCTCCTGATCCAGAGT
>CALDDL010000175.1 GCA_937936675.1 uncultured bacterium | reverse complement strand
TTCCGAATCATTAATTTGCTCAATTAAATGAGCAGGCGCAATAAGACCGTCTTCATAATTTTCCACAACAATGCGTGAAAGTTCCTTGAAGATAATCGAAGTAAAATCTGATGGTTCGATACTATTCAAAATTGCGCTAAGGATTTCATTATCGCCGCTAAAGAGGAGGCGAATTAATTCCTTTTCTGTTTGTGCCGTAGATGATTTATCTCTATTGCTTTTTAATTGCGATTTACCCGAAGAAGCTCTCTCCGATTCTTTTTGCGGTTTTTTCTGATCCGATTGTTTATTGATATAATCAATCAATTCCGATTCGAGCATTTTTTCGCGCAGGTTGAATTTCTTTGCAAGAGAAGTAATCAAAAGCCCCTGTTTAATTTTGTCATTAACAAGTGCAATGATTCTAACGGTCTCACGAATTACCTTTGTCGCTTCATTAGGATCGCTTAGCATTCCTCTTTCTTCAAATATTTTAAGTCTAAACTCAAGGAAGTTTTGTGCTCTCGAAATGAAATCATCAAAAACTTCTTTACCGTTTTTCTGAATATAAGAATCGGGGTCTTCTCCTTTGGGTAGGAGAGCCACTTTTACTTCAAAATCGGATTTGATAAGTATCTCTATACTTCTAAGAGCGGCTTTCTGTCCCGCTTCATCGGAATCAAAAAGTACAACAATATTTTTTGTGAATCGCGAGAGAAGCTGCACTTGCTCCTCGGTGAGTGAAGTACCCGAAGAAGCCACAACATTTTTTACTCCGTTTTGAAAAAGTGAAATTAAATCGAGATAACCTTCCACGAGTATTACTTTATCAAGTTTTCTTATCTCCTCCTTTGAATGATATAATCCATAAAGGGATTTACGTTTAAGGTAGATCGGATTTTCGGGAGAGTTTAAGTATTTGGCGGCGTTCTCGCTATTTTCTAAAATTCTTCCGCCGAATGCTATTACTCTTCCATTAGGCGAAAAAATCGGGAATATTATTCTACCGCGATACTTATCATAGAACTTACCGTTTTCTTTTTTATCGATTAAACCGAGAAGTTTAGTTTTTTCTAAATCCAATTTATTAGCAACGGCATGGTCATAGAAATTATTCCATCCCGAAGGAGCAAAACCGAGTCCGAATGATTTCTGAATCTGCGGTTTTATATTTCTCTTCTTTAAGTATTCGCGTGCAATTTCACCTTCGCTGCTTTTATAAAGTGTATCGGTAAAAAAGCGAGCTGCGGTAAGATTAATATCATAAAGGATTTCGAGTTCGTCATCTTCACCTTTATTACTCTCTTCCATTTTTAACTGATAACCGATAAAATCGGCAATCTCCTGAACTGCTTCGATAAACGAGATATTCTTATAGTCCATCAAGAACTTAAAAATATTTCCGCCGCTTGCGCATCCGAAGCAGCGGTAGATCTGCTTATCTTCGCTGACAACAAAAGAGGGCGTTTTTTCGGAATGGAACGGACACAAACCGATAAAATTCTTGCCCCGCTTCTTTAATTGAACGTGAGTGCTGATGATATCAACAATATTAGCGGATTGGCGGATTTCGTCTATTTTTTGTTCAGGAATTCTCATATAGTAAAGTTAATGATTTTTCTTTCAAATAAATTAGCTATTAAATTGATATATTTACAGATAAGTATTGTTTTAAAAATTAGAGATATCAAGAGTTCCAAACTTCACCAAAACAGGAATTATGAATAATAATAAAGTAAGAGATATACTTCTATTTTTGCCCGCTAATGATTTTAATGAGCACGAATTTTTAGTAATAAAAAATGGTTTAAGGGATGCCGAATTAAAATATTTTATCCTTTCGGATACTTCGGCTCTTTGTGTAGGTAGCAACGGACTAAAGGTGAAACCCGATATGATGCTTTATAATGCGAATGCGAGAAATTTTGCGGGTATGATACTATGCGGAGGAAACGGAGCAAAAAGATATTGGAGCAATCAAACACTCCATCGGTTGATAAAAGATTTTAGGTCATCCCCCACGAAGATATTAGGCGCAATTTGCAATTCGGCAGTAACGGCGGCGAGAGCGGGAGTAATTACCGAAAAAGCAGTTTGCTATCCAGAATTCAAAGGCGAAATAGAAAAAGAGGGAGTAAAATTTATCGATCAACCTGTAGTATTCGATAAAAATATTATTACCGCAAGGGAGCAAAGTTCTTCATGCGAATTTATCTCTTCCTATATCGCACATATTTCTAAATTTATGGAATAGAACTAATTTTGCTAAAGAATTGTTTAATATCCCTAGAAAGGGAGAAAAATGAAATCAGAAAATAATTATTGCGAAAGTCTTACTGAATATAAAAGATTAAAAACGAGAGTTGTCCATATCGGAGATATTCCGCTAGGAGGAGATTATCCGATAAGAATACAATCTATGACTACCACGGACACTCTTGATACACTCGGAACGGTGGAGCAATCGATTAGGATGATCGAATCCGGCTCTGAATTTATAAGAATAACCGCACCGAGTATTAAAGAGGCGGAAAACCTAAAGAATATAAAAGATGAATTGCGCCGCCGCGGATATAAAGCACCATTAATAGCCGATATCCATTTCACACCGAACGCCGCCGAATTAGCCGCACGAATTGTAGAAAAAGTGAGAGTGAATCCGGGCAACTATGCCGATAAGAAGAAATTCCAAACAATAGAATATAACGATGCCGAATATCTAGCCGAACTAGAGAGGATCAGAGAAAGATTCACTCCATTAGTGAAAATTTGCAAAGAATACGGGACGGCAATGAGGATCGGGACTAATCACGGTTCTCTTTCGGATCGTATTATGAGCCGTTATGGAGATACACCGCTTGGGATGGTGGAATCCGCTCTCGAATTTTTACGCATTTGCGAGGACTTGGATTATCATGAAATTGTACTTTCGATGAAGGCAAGCAATACTCAGGTGATGGTTCAGGCATATCGATTATTAATTAAAAAGATGAATGAAGAGGGGATGAACTATCCGCTTCATCTCGGTGTAACCGAAGCCGGAGATGGAGAAGATGGAAGAATCAAATCCGCAGTCGGAATCGGCACTCTACTCGAAGATGGAATTGGAGATACGGTTAGAGTATCATTGACCGAGCCGCCGGAATTTGAAGCACCCGTGGCAATAGCTTTAGTAAATAGGTATAGCGAGAGGAAAAATCATAAACCGATTCCGCCGATTAATGAAGTGCCTAAATCGCCTTATGAATATAGCAGAAGAGAGAGTTTTGAGATTGCGGGAATCGGTGGCGATACCGTACCAAAAGTATTTGCCGATTACAGCGGATTGGGAATTAAGGATTATAAAGATTTATCCGAAACGGGACTTAATTATAATGCCGAAACCGATAAATGGTTTATGAACGATATATCTCCCGACATATTATTCATGGGGGATAATAGGCTTCCATTCGATGCACCGAATAGCTTAAAGGTGGTATATAATTATAATTTTTGGCGAATGCTTGAGGATAAGTCGATCGGCTTCCCTTATTACCGTTATTCCGAATATCAAAATGCCGAGGCAAAATCGTTCATTCTCAATTTTGTAGAGATTAATATTGATGAGGTAATGAATGAGGATTTTAAGGCGGATGATAAAACTGTTTTTGTAATTACGACAGATAATAAACATGGAATGGCGGAAGAGAGAAGAATCTTTTTTGAACTGCTAAACAAAGGGATTAAGAATCCGATAATAATTAGAAGAGACTATAAAGAGATTGATGAAGAAAATCTTCGTCTTTACAGCGCCACCGATTTAGGTGCACTTCTTATAGATGGATTCGGAGACGGAGTTTGGATTACGGTTCACGGATTTAATTCGGCTAAACCGAAAGAATTTATTAATCGGACTTTATTCGGAATCCTTCAAGCAACAAGAACACGAATCTCTAAGACTGAATATATCGCATGTCCATCCTGCGGAAGGACGCTTTTTGACTTAATGGAAGTAACCGATAAAATACGCAAGCGCACCGAGCAATTGAAGGGTGTTAAGATTGCTATAATGGGATGTATAGTTAATGGACCCGGAGAGATGGCGGATGCCGATTATGGTTACGTCGGTTCGGGAATCGGTAAGATTACTCTCTATCGAGGTAAAGAGGTAGTAGAGCGCAGCCTTAATTCGGAATATGCAGTCGATAAATTAATCGATTTGATAAAAGAAGATGGTAAATGGATAGAGCCGGTGTGATTTGTAAAAAATTTAAAATAAACCTTAACTTGAATGATTGATTAAATTAATGTATTTTTGGAACACTATATGAAAATGAATAAACAATTGAAAGAATTTATAAATTACAGTTCAAGCGGAATGAAGTTTTAATCAAAATGCACTCCTATCAAAGGGGTGCATTTTTTTTTGATATATGAGAATAAAGGAACTAATAAAATATCTTGAAGTATGGGCTCCGCCGGGAGCCGCGTGGGACAGGGACAATACCGGACTTCAAGTTGGCTTTAGAGAAGAGAAACTAATAAATCTGCTTCTCGCACTTGAGGTAAACCAAGATGCCATACGAGAAGCAATAGATAAAAAATGCAACCTAATAGTTACACATCACCCGCTAATCTTTAACCCAATTAAAAAATTAGACTTCCAAAACGACACAAACTCCAAACTCATAGAATCACTCACAAGAAATAAAATAACACTCTATTCAATGCACACAAATCTTGATTATATAAAAGATGGTGTATCCTTCGAACTCGCAAAACAATTAAAACTAAAAAACATTCAATTCCTAAAACCGCAATCGGGCAATCAAATCAAGTTAGTAGTCTTCGCTCCCGAATCCGATATCGAAAAAATATCCGATGCCGCATTTAATTCAGGTGCGGGGAGAATCGGTGAATATGATCGATGCAGTTATAGAAGCGAGGGAGAGGGGACTTTCCGCGGATCCTCAAATTCCAATCCTGCGCTCGGCGAAAAAGAAAATTTTGAAAAAGTAAAAGAAGCTCGATTAGAGTTTTTAGTTGATTCATGGAATTTAAGTCCGGTATTAAGCGCAGTGATAAATGCACATTCTTATGAGGAGCCGGCTTATGATATCTATCCTCTTAAAAATAAGAGTGTTAATTACGGTGCGGGAGCAATCGGCGAACTTGAAAAAGAGATGAGCCTGAAGCAATTTCTCGATTACGCTGCTAAAAGTATGAAGATAAAAAATTTCCGATATGCTTTGGGTGAGAATAAAAAAATTAAGAAAGTGGCATTATGCGGCGGAAGCGGTGCGGATATGATCGGAGACGCAATTAATAGCGGTGCGGATGCCTATATCACCGCCGATATTAAATATCATTCATTTCAGGATAGCAAGCTTCTTTTGATAGATGCGGGTCATTACGAAACAGAAATTTTTGCTTTGAATCTTCTTAAACGGAAGATCGAGAGTTATATAAATACAAAAGAAAGTAAAGTATTTAAGTATTCGGGAGTTACTAATCCCGTCAAGTTTTATAAACAATAGGAGAATTACTTTGGAAGAACGTTTGTCAACACTCTATGAGTTGCAAGTAATCGATAATCAGCTAGATGAATTAGAAGAGCTGAGAGGCGATTTACCGCTTGCAGTCAATGATCTCACGGGTCAGATTAATACTTTTAAAAATCAGATCGAATCTAAAAATACCGAGAAGAAAAAATCTCTCGATAAAAGATCATCGAATGAAGATGAGATAGAAAGACTCAAAGAGAATTTGAAAAAATTCAAAGCTCAGTTATATCAAGTGCGTAATAATAAAGAGTATGATGCACTCACTAAAGAGATAGATCATTCCGAAGAAACAGTAACAAAATTGGAAAGCGAGAATAAGGCAATCGAAGAACTCGTTGAGAAACTAAAGATAGAAGTAAAAGATATCGAACCGCAGTTAGATGTTCTTAATGAAGAATTAAAAGAAAAAGAGAATGAATTAAAGCAGATCATAAAAGGAAACGAAAGAGAAGAAGCGAAATTAAAAACTAAGCGCGATCAGATAGTAGCAAAGATTAAGAAACCCGATTATAACACATATATGAGAATCAGGAAAGCATTGGATGGCAAGGCGATAGTAACGATAAGCCGAGCTGCATGCACGGGATGCCACAACGTAGTTCCTCCGCAGAGACAATTGGAAGTGAAGCAATCGAAAAGATTGTATTCATGTGAATCATGCGGAAGGATATTGATATCACCCGATATAGCATCGAGCATCGATTCGAAATAAAACAATAGACGAAAGTCTATTTTCATAAATACATTATTGTTGGGAATTTACAATCAGAACTCTTCCCAAAAATTATTGTAATTGATTAAAATTAAAAACCCCGAACCGGAATTACGGTAAGGGGTTTTTTGATAAATATATAAGATTGATTATTTCACTTAATCTACTTACTTTGCTAAAAAACGGTTAAGAAAATATGTTAATAGTTGACTTGGATTGCTCTTTCAATGAATAAAATAAACCGACTGATAAAGGAAGGATAATCGAATGTTTACTACTGTACGTTATTTCGTTAAGACGAGTATTATATTCTTGGTGCTGGGGATACTCACCGGTCTATATATGTCATACACAAAGTATATCGGTAAAACGGGATACTCGCTCGAACTTCTATCGGCGCATACTCACGTGATACTTGTCGGCTCGGTAATGATGATGATAATGGGAGTGGCATTATGGTTTTTCCCAAGAGCCGAAAAATCCGATACCAAATATAATCCAACTCTTATTCTTGCAGTTTACTGGGTTATGACGATTTCAACAGGCGGAAGATTTATAACTCAAGCGATAAAGAGTTTTTACTGGTTAGAATTTCTCGATATTTTTATCTTCACTTTCTCCGCACTCCAGATAGTTGGGATGATCTTATTCTTCTATTCGATATGGGGGAGAATCCGCTCGGTCGGAAGCCATATACGTGAAGCTAAAGGAGAAAAATTTTAGTAATTAGTTCTTTAAAATGTGATTTAGTGCCGAGGAGATATCGGACGAGCCGATTATTTTTATTTTATTTTTAGATTTTATCGATTTTAGACTTGAAGTAGGAACTATTATCTTTTCGAAGCCAAGCTTCTCCGCTTCCTGAATTCTTTTCTCGATATTAGATATTGAACGAACTTCGCCTCCGAGACCTACTTCACCAAGGACTACGGCTTTTGAATCGGCAAATTTATCTTTGAAATTAGATGCAACGGCAGCACATACAGCAAGATCAATCGCCGGTTCATCAATCTTTATTCCACCTGCAATATTCAAAAATACATTTTGGTTCGAGAGACGGAAACCCGCACGTTTTTCGAGCACCGCTAATAAAATCGAAAGACGTCGAATATCAAACCCGGTCGTAACGCGCTGCGGATTGCCATAGGCAGATGGCGTTACGAGTGCCTGCACTTCGAGCAATATCGGACGGCTTCCTTCGATGCTGCATGTAATCACCGAACCTGTAACTTCGGTTTCACGCGAACTTAAAAATATTTCGCTCGGATTTTTTACTTCTTCCAATCCCGATTCATTCATATCGAAAATACCAATTTCGTTCGTGCTTCCGAATCGGTTTTTCTGACTTCTTAATATTCTATATGAATGATTTTTTTCACCTTCAAATTGAAGCACGGTATCGACAATATGTTCTAGCACTTTTGGACCGGCGATCATTCCATCTTTGGTTACGTGTCCTACAACTATAATCGAGCATCCTTTGGTTTTTGCGAGTTTCATTAATTCGGAAGTGGATTCACGGATCTGCGTGATAGTGCCCGCTGCGTTTTGAAGATCGGGTTTATATATAGTTTGAATAGAATCGATAATTACAAATTTTGGGTCTTCCTTTTCTATCGCCGATAAAATATAATCAAGATTTGTTTCGGGGAGGACGGAGATAGAATCGGGATTTACTTTTAATCTTTTTGCTCGACCGCTAATTTGGTTAAGGGATTCTTCGCCCGTTACATAAAGCACGGGAGCATTAATTTTAGAAGCGGCTTGAAGTACGAGAGTTGATTTTCCTATTCCGGGATCTCCGCCGAGAAGTATTACCGAGCCGGATATTAATCCGCCGCCGAGCACACGATCAAATTCTTCTATATTCGTTTTAAGCCGAACTTCTTTTTCGTTTGAGTTATAGGATAATTTGAAGGTTTCGGTATTCGTAATATATTTTTTTACTTCACGTTTTTTGTCTTCTACTAATTCTTCTGTAAACGTATTCCAATTATCGCAAGTGGGGCATTTGCCGAGCCATTTAATTGTTTCATACCCGCATTCGGAGCAGATATATTTAGTTCTAAGCTTTGCCAATTTATATTCCTGTTCTGCGAATGAAATTAACGGCTACCTGATCATCTGAATCAAGAAGTTCCTGCGGAGTGCCGGTGAAATAAATTTTACCGTTATGAACCATCGCAACTCTATCGGCAGTATTGCGGACACTTACCATATCGTGAGTAACGACAATAGAAGTAACGTCCAATTTATCCGATAGACTTCTAATGAGTTCATCGATCGAATCGGACATAATTGGGTCAAGCCCGGTGGTGGGTTCATCATAGAGAATATAATCGGGATCAGTAACGAGAGCACGGGCTAATCCTACACGTTTTTTCATACCGCCGGATAGTTCGGATGGCTTTAATTTCTGTGTTCCGGGAAGACCGACAAGATTTAATTTATCTTCCACGATCGAATCGATTTTTTCTTTTGTGATTGCTTGGTTATTTTCTACCAATGGTAAAGAGATATTTTCTTCTACCGTCATTGAATCAAAAAGAGCAGCTCCCTGAAACAGGAAGCCGAATTTTTTTCTTACTTCATATAATTCTTTTTTTGAAAGAGAAGAAATATTCTTTCCTTCAATTTTTACTTCACCTTGATCGGGTTCAAGCAATCCGACAATATTTTTAAGGAGAACCGATTTACCGCTGCCGCTTTTTCCGATAATAGCGAGCGATTCCCCTTTATTAATAGTAAGATTAATCCCTTGAAGGACTTTATTAGAGCCAAAGCTCTTATGTAAATCTATTATTTCAATCATTCTCTTTTGGAGCGATTTCCGCCACCGTTCTGTTCTTTTTATTTCGCGAAATGAACATAAATGCAATTAAAACGAGAACAATTGCTGCTGCGGCAATAGCGATATAAATCCAATAGCCTGCGAATCCACCGGGATCAACTTTTTCTTTCCATTGAGCGAATCGAGTTTCGATAGTATCTTTTTGCGCTTCGGTAAGGAGATTGTTCTCTATCAAAATCGGAACCCAATTCGGTTTTACCTGCTGAAACCAAACAGAATCGGTAAAAGTGTAAAATGTTTCTTTTGATTCGCTGCTTCTTTTTACTCCGAGATTTTTAACTTCGTCATCAATAAAAGTGGTGATGCTTTCGGTAAAATCATCGCCATTCTTAAAATTCATTAAGGTAATATTTTTCTCTCTGAAGGCTTGATTAATACTGCTCCAGATTTCGTTATTGATTCTAAAATTCCACTGTCGGAAAAGTTCATCAATGCCCGCTATTTGTCGTGCACGATTAGCTTGATTAAGATAAATCTGTGAAAGTTTAGGACCGATCTGACGCCAAGTTTTAGAAAATTCTTTATACTGCTCTTTCATATCGGAAAGGTCATCGGCAGTCAAAGAAGTAACTTTCATAAATTGAATATTATCGCTGATAGTTCTTTCGACATTATAGAAAAGATTTCCGGTTTCCACTTTTTTGAAGATTGCGGTTTTCTCGGCATCGTTTAATGATGATGGAGCGGAAGTAAATTCCTGAAGAAGACTATCGACAATGCCTTTAACCAATTCATCGCGCTCTTTGATATTCGCTTTAAGAGAAGCTACTAATCGATTAAGTGAATTGATTGTCGCTTGATCTTTCTTTTGGCTAAACTGAAGGTCTTTAATTTGAACCAATAGAGAAGCGTTTTGATCGTTGAGTTCGGTGAGAGCAGTTTTAAGAGTGCCGACTTCGGTTTGAAGATCAACAATCTGAGTAAAATCTCCCTTTCTCAATTCCGCGGCTTTTTCGAGTTTTTCGATTGCCGAAGAAAAATTATCGGGATAAAGTGTTTTATCGAGAAGAGCTTTATGGTCTGCGAATTCATTTTTGAATGCAGAAATTGATTCTACTAAAGCGTCAACTTCTTCGAGCGATAAAGCATCTTTAATTTTTTGTTCAAGTGATGCGTATTTATTTTTGAAGTTTTGTGTTTTTTCATAATCGGACTGCGCATTAATTGCTGTAATAAATCCGAAGAACAAAACGAGAATCAGCGATTTTTTAAAAATTGTGAAGAACATATTATTTCCCCTCAATCCCTTTATTTGTAAAATAAGTTTTTAATCCATTATCTATTAATTCGATGGAGCTGTTTTTTTGATTCATAACGGGAGATTTCAAACCGGCTTGAGAAACGGGAATAATATTTTCTACCTTCATACCGTTTTCTTGAGTCATAAGAACATAGACATTTTTAAATTCATTACCGGTGGCGTAGTAATAACCTTTAGCGTCACGGATAATTCTTAGTTCTTTACCTTTGAAAGAAGTAGAATCCTTAAATTCTTCGGTGAAAAGATTTTTCACATTTATTTTGAAAGTATATCTTGACTCGGAAACAAAGCCGAGATCATCAACCTTAAGAACATTCTCAATAGGCCAGCTATAATCAGCGGGTTGAAGAACGATTGAAGAGCAGGCGGCGGTGCCAAGTAAGATAAGGGAAAGAAAAAACGCTTTTGATTTCATTGCAATTTCCTTTTTTATTTAACAAATAAACATAATGAATTGTGAAATGATTTGTTAGATTTGTTTATAAAATAGTAAGGTTTTGGTGAGATTCAAAGGAAAAATTTCTAATCCGTGGCGTGGATTAAAGGGAATTCCGAAAAATATATGGCTTCTATCGGCGGCAACCCTAATAAATCGGTCTGGAACTATGGTTCTCCCGTTCCTCGCTCTCTATTTTGCCAAGGAATTAAAAGTATCGGTTTCCGAAGCGGGATTGGCATTAGTGGCATTCGGATTAGGTTCTTTAATTTCGGCTCCGTTTGTAGGGCGTCTTTCGGATCGGTTCGGACCTCTTTCGATTATGAAGCTCTCCTTGTTCGCCTCAGGTTTTATGCTATTCTTATTTTCATTTATCGATAATTATAATATCGCACTTATAGTAACATTTCTCTGGTCGGCACTTTCGGAAGCATTTCGTCCCGCGAATCTGACATTCATAAGTAACGAGACAGCACCGGAGCAGAGGAAGACGGCTTTTGCTCTAAATCGAATCGCCATAAATCTTGGTATGAGTATCGGACCGGTGATAGGCGGAATATTGGCTTATTATAATTATCATCTTTTGTTTTATGTGGATGGCGTTACTTCGATTATGGCTGCAGGATTTTTGATGATTTCACCTTTTGAAAAATTTCACGAGGAAGAGGTAATAAAGGAAGCAGTTCTAGCTCCGCAGAAAATCTATAAAGACAAAAGATTTATCTATTATATATTGGCGTTATTGCCCGTGGAGTTTGTATTTTTTCAGCATCTTGGGGCAGTACCAATTTATTTTGTAAAAGAGCTTCATTATACAGAAGCTATCTATGGAATATTAATGGCAATTAATACGGTGATAATAATCTTCGTAGAAGTGCCGTTAAACAGCTCAATGTCCCATTGGCGTGATAGCTCATCATTGGCGTTGGGGTCTTTGCTTTGTGCTTTGGGTTTTGGAATGATGGCGTTCTCGGCGAATATCTATTATTTGGTTTTATCGATTATAGTATGGACATTCGGGGAGATGATCTTTTTCCCATCATCTGCATCGTTTTTATCCAATATCGCTCCCAAAGATAAAGTGGGTGAGTATATGGGTTATTACCAGATGAATTTTAGTTTCTCGTTTATGGTCGCTCCATGGCTAGGAGCAATAGTGCTTGAAAATTATGGAAGCACAATTTTATGGGGAGCAACGTTTGTGCTGGCATCTATCTCCTCAATATTTCTATATCGCCTAAAAGAAGAGGAGAATTAGCTCCCTCTTCATTTGCGTATTATCTTAATCGACTTAAAAAAGTGTAATGCTTTTTACATTTTTTATTGACATTGTAATAAAAAATCTTTAATCTGTAATTGAAATTACTCCTATCTATCCACTTGAAAGAAATATTACAATGAAGAACAAACGTTTATTAGAAATATTTCTCGAATTAGCCCAAATTGACAGTATCTCAGGTAACGAGAAAGGTGTGTCATTATATATTCAGAATTTTTTAACCAATCTGGGATTATCTCCATATACAGATAATTCCGAATCAAAAAC
>CALDDL010000174.1 GCA_937936675.1 uncultured bacterium | reverse complement strand
TTTGACCCTTTCTACACTAATAAAGCATCCGGTACAGGATTAGGCCTCTCCATTTCAGCAAGAATCATAGAACAGCATAATGGGCAATTGGAACTAATCTCTTCTAAACCGGGTGAAACTATTTTTCAAATTAAACTGCCAATAGAAAATGGAAAACATATTAGTAATTGATGATGACGAATCAATCCGGAAAACTCTTTTAAATTATTTGAAACGGTTAGGATACTCCACTCTTTCTGCTGAAGACGGATTAATAGGATATGAGCTAATCCTTAAACATCAGCCCGACTTGATAATCTCTGATATTAGGATGCCGCATCTTACCGGATTGGAACTCCTAAAAAAACTTAAAGATTTAGAAATTGCCGCGAAGGTTATAATTATTACTGCTCACGATGAAATGCAAACCACTATCGATGCGATGCAAAATGGTGCGTATGACTATTTAGAAAAACCGTTGGATATTGATCGTCTTAAAGTTACCATCGAGCGTGCATTAGAATCTAAAATGCTCTCCGAAAGGATTGATTCTTTAATTGGTGAAGCTGCTAAAGATTTTACACCTAATCGTAAAATAATTGGTAAATCTAAATTAATGATCGATGTTTATAAAATTATTGGACAGGTATCTTCAAGTAAAGTAACTGTTTTACTCCAGGGCGAAAGCGGTACGGGTAAAGAAATTGTTGCCAAATCAATTCATTATAGCGGTGTAACTAAAAATGATCCGTTTGTTGCCGTTAATTGTACAGCCATTACTGAATCACTACTTGAAAGTGAATTATTCGGACATGAGAAAGGAGCTTTTACCGGTGCTGATCGCACTAAGAAAGGTAAATTTGAACTCGCTGCAAATGGTACGATCTTTTTGGATGAAATCTCGGAAATGTCGCAGCATCTTCAAGTAAAACTTCTTAGAGTTCTTCAAGAAAAAGAATTCGAACGAGTCGGAGGGGAGACTATTATACCGATGAAAGCCCGTATTATCACTGCTACAAATAGAAATATTGAACAATTAGTCCGCGATAATAAATTTCGTGAAGACTTATTCTATCGCTTGAATGTAGTAAAAATTGAACTCCCCCCACTAAGAGAACGAAAAGACGATATCCCCCTTTTAATTAATTATCTATTACAAAAAATAAATAACGAATTGCATAAAAATGTTTTAACTGTCTCTAATGGAGCAATGAAGAAATTAATGAACCACAATTGGACCGGTAACGTTCGTGAATTGGAAAATAGTTTGATGCAAGCGGTCGTAATGACAAATAGCGATATTATCTTAGAAGAAAATATCTTATTAAATAATAACCTAAATGAACAATCTGATTTTTCAGTGAATCTTTCACTCGCCGAAGTAGAATCTAAACATGTCAAAAATGTTCTTGAATTTACAAAATGGAATAAGCCGGAAGCAGCAAAAATTCTCGGTATTTCGCTCCCTACACTCTATTCTAAAATCGATATTTATCAATTATCTAAGAAATAATATTTTTAAATATTTTAAAATTGTTTTAATTTCTTAAATATTTACACTTCGAAAAATATCCTTTTGAGCTGTAAATCCTCTTTATGTTAGGCACACTTATTGAATTATTAATTCTAATAAAAATAATTCAATAATAAGTCCGGAAATATTTATGAAGAAAAAAGAGTTTTTACTTCTTTTTTTATTTTTCACATCAATTAGCTTAACCGCTCAAAGTGCGGATTCTTTACTTAATAAGTATATCGATTCGGCAATTAAGTTAAGTCCAAAATTAAATTTTCTTCAAACTAAAAAATCGATATCAGAAACTAAAATCGCACAAGTATCCAATTTGCCTGATCCGATGCTATCACTCGGAATTGCAAATCTACCAGTAAATTCATTCTCCCTTTCTCAAGAACCTATGACCGCAAAAATTATAGGACTCAGTCAGGCAGTTCCCTTCCCGGGTAAGCTTAGTCAAGCTTCAAAAGTAAACCAAATTGATGTCGATATTAATCAGCAAGAGATTGATGATGCGATAAATGAAATTGTCAATGATGTGAGAAAAGCATATTACGATTTAATTCTTTCACGAGAATCAATTACGATATCATTAAAAAGCAAAAAACTACTTGAACATATTGCAGATATTATACGTGCAAAATACTCTGTATCAAAGGCTTCGCAACAAAATTTAATTCAAGTGGAAGTGGCTTTAACGAAAATTCAAGAAAAGATTGAGGAATTAAAAGGGAAAGAAAATAGTAGTCTCGCAATTATTAATTCATATTTGTTTAAAGAGCCTTTCGAGAATATCCAAACCGATTCAATACCGGAGATTAAAGGCGACTCTCTTAATTTTAATGAAATAAAATCAAGTGCTCTTAAAAATCGTCCCTTCTTAAAAGGGATTTCTCTTGCTAAAGAAAAATCAATCTTGATGGAAGACCTCTCTAAATATGATAACTATCCAAATTTTAATTTCTCGGTTCAATATTCACAGCGAGATGAACTTGCTAATAGCAGTATGCCTCAAAATGATTTCTTCTCATTTATTGTTGGTATCTCTCTCCCATTAAATTACGGCGGGAAGACATCTGCAAAAATCGAAGAGGCTCGTCTTTCTCAACTAATGTATGAAAACCAATATCAAACTTCTATCCAATTAATCGATCGATATATCGGCACTTC
>CALDDL010000173.1 GCA_937936675.1 uncultured bacterium | reverse complement strand
CAGGGAAAAACTAATTCTTTCTCTTCATATAAAGGGCTTGATGCATCTGAAGCTATAATAATATCTGCTCCAAGTTCTCGTGTGATATCTACCGGGATATTAGCAACCAATCCGCCATCTACTAATTTTAGCGAATCTTGCTCTAATGGAGGAAGAAGGAAAGTAACTGATGAGCTTGCTCTCATTGCGCTTGCAAGCGATCCGGAATTTAGTATTATCGCTTTGCCCGAAATCAAGTCCGTGCTTACTGCTCTAAATTTACATAAAAGATTATCGAATGAATTATGAGCATGTATTGGAGCGTTTAGAGTAACTAGAGTAAGAAAATTTGATACTTCCTGACCTGTATTTATTGCAGTCGGAATTATAGGTTTTAATCCATCGAGACGAAAAGCTAATATTGCGCGGTCTTCAGTTATTTTTTGATCAACGAATAATTCTCGCCTATTCAGTTTCTTTGCAGAAAAGAAATCATTCCAATCGAGTGAATTAACAATAGAATCAATTTCATCAATTGAATAACCGGAGCAATAAAGTCCGCCTATTATACTTCCCATGCTTGTGCCGGTCATATATTTAATAGGGATATGAGATTCTTCGATGGCTCTTAAGACGCCGACATGAGATATTGCACGTGCACCACCGCCTGATAATGCGATGCCTAATTTGGGAAGGTTCTCCGGTTCTTTTTTTGTTAACCCGAATGGTAATTTTTTTTCAACGAGAGGAAGTTTTAAACTTATTTCATTCTGCGAGTAAATTGCACTTGAGAAAATCAATAACAATAAAATAAGTTTAATCTTCATCTCATATAAATTTTTTATTTTCTTTTGCCGGAAGCTTTCTTTTGTTCGGCAGATTGTTTCTCTGCTGCTTCCATCATTCTTGCCATAAATCCTTTTTTCTTTTTAGGATCTTGTTTTACTGGCACTAATTCTTCATTTCCAAGATGTTTATTTACCCACCACTGCTGTCCGACTGTTAGTAAATTAAACATAATATAATATAAATTAAGACCCGATGGAAAAGTCATAAAAAGAATCGTCATCATAATTGGCATCATATAGAGTAATGCTTTTTGAGATGGGTCTTTCATTGTTTGTTTCTGCTGAAGAAACATTGAAATTCCGAGAATTAAAGCAAGTCCGCTTATTACATTCACTCCAAAGAAAGGGATGTTGAAAGGAAGTCTATAAATAACATCCGGAGCAGAAAGATTATCGATCCATAAGATAAACGGCTGTTGGCGAATATCAATTATTACGCTGAACAAGCTATAAAGAGCAATAAGAATAGGCATTTGAAGAAGCATTGGAAGACATCCGCCCGCAGGATTTACTCCATAAGTGGAATAGAGCTTCATAGTCTCTGAAGATACTTTTGTGTTATCGTCTTTATATTTTTCTTTTAGCTCTGCAATCTTCGGTTGAAGCTTTTGCATCTTCGCCATCGATTTAATACTTGTTCTTGAAAGCGGGTAAAGGGCAAATTTTATTAATATCGAAAAGAGAATAATCACAAAACCATAATTCGGAATAAAGCTATGCAAGAACTGCATTAACGGCAAAAGTAAGTATTCCGAAATTGGACGAATTATGAATTTTAGACCGAAAAAGCTTCCGAAATCAAATATCGCTTCAAAATTATTTCCGTAAGATTTTAGTGTTTTGTAATCAATTGGTCCGGCATAAAGACTAAAAGAATCTTTTTGATAATCGGTTTCTTTGAATGGCACTTTTAAACTGGCGCTGTAATATTCTCTTACGCCATATTTGGTGGTTTTGTGTTCGCCTTCAAAATAAGCACCACCGTCTTCGCTCGGTTTTTCAGGTGCCATGATAACGGTAAAATATTTATTTCTAACTCCCACCCAATCGACTTTACCGTTCATATCCTTATTTAATTTTTCGCCTTCGGACGAAGCATTTATAACTACTTGTTCCCCGCCGGAGAAAGCACTTGCATTAGACCAGTTGGCTTCGTCTGTTGCATTTTTTTCTAAGAAATTTATTCCGTTTGCCCAAACTACATCATAACGATATCCGGCGATATAATCTTTAAGACCTTTTAATTCTATGTCAACTTTAGTATTATAATTATTTCCGCGAACGTTATAGGTTTTTACAATACTTTTTCCATTGCCCGCATCATAAGTAAATTGAAGAGATATTACGCTATCGCCAGAAACTTTATAATATTTATTCGGCTTATTAACGGAGAAATCTACTTCTGCGGTATTAATTACTTGACCGCTCTTAGTTCCGAACAAAAGACTAAAATCGCCACCGTTTTTCGTATTGACTAATTGAACGTGTTTATCAAAAAAATTATTTGCCGAAACCGAATCGTGATACCAAGTATTATATTTTTTAAGATATAGCTTATATATTCTTCCGCCGGATGTAGAGAATAGAATTTTTGAAAGGTCAGTTTCAATGGTAATAATATTAGCATCTTTTTTAGGAAGATTAACAAATAAGGAATCATCTACTAATTTTTTAGCATCTTGAGCGAGACTTTTTTTAGCGGTATCGATTGTTTTATTCGAATCTACTGTTTTGGTAGTATCCGGCTTTTTAGGAATAACCGGTTGTGGTTCGGGTGAATTTAAGTAAAGCCATGCAATTAAAATAGCACCGATTAAAATAAAAGCGATAGTTGATTGTTTATCCATTCTTAATTCCGTTATTATTCTACAGGGTCAAAACCACCCTTGTTAAAAGGATTACATCGAAGAATCCGCCAAGTAGCTTTAGCACCGCCAATAAAAACACCATATTTGGAGATAGCTTGGGCTGCATATTCGGAGCATGTCGGGTGAAACCGGCAGGAGGGCGGAAACATCGGTGATATAAATTTTTGATATAGTCTGATTATAAATATAAATATTTTACGCATCGCTTATCTTACCATTAATTTTCTTCATCAGTTCCTTCATTTCGGTAATCACATCTTCGAGGCGTATATTATCAGCGTTTTTTTCATTCAAATTGCCCGATAAAAAAGCAATCAAAAGCAATTTGTCTTTTTTGCAAACAATTAATTCTTTGTTAGTTCTATAAGATTCTTTCAAAAGTCTTCTTAATCTATTGCGCCATACAGCATTACCGCATCGTTTAGAAATAACGAAAGCCGCTTTAATTCCCTTGATCGGGGAATCTTCAATCAGACAAAAAACAGCCTTAAGCTTACCGGCACTTGTGTGAATAAAAGTGCCCGTAGAAAATAAGATTTCGAATAACTTCTTACTTTTGATTCTTTCTTTTGCAGAAAGACCAAATTGTTTCAATTATTTTTCGTCGCTAACTGTTAATTTATGTCTGCCTTTTGCTCTTCTGCTTGCTAAAACTTTACGTCCGTTTCTGGTTGACATTCTTTCACGGAATCCGTGTTTGTTCTTTCTCTTTCTGTTGTGTGGCTGAAATGTTCTTTTCATGGTTCTACCTTTAAAATAAAGAAGACTAATTTAAATAAATTACTCTAAATAATCAAAAAACAATAACTTAGACAAATTATTTAAACTTCGAGTGGTTTTTGTGTTTTTTTCGATATTTTTAGAATAAATTTTTGAGGATATATGGAATATACTATTTTTCAAGTTGATGCGTTTACAAATAAACTATTCGGAGGCAATCCCGCAGCCGTTGTTCCTTTAGAAAACTGGTTAGAGACCGATTTAATGCAGAAAATAGCTTTTGAAAATAATTTATCAGAAACGGCTTTTTTCGTTCCAAATTCAAAAGGTTTCCATATACGCTGGTTTACACCTACCGAAGAAGTGGATCTATGCGGTCATGCTACTCTGGCTTCTTCATTCGTTATTTTTAATTATTTATCTTATAATAAAGATAGAATTTATTTTGATTCTCAGAGCGGCGAATTAATTGTAGATAGGAAAGGCGATTTAATTACACTTAATTTTCCCGTTAGAATTCCCGAACCATATACACCTCCTGACGGATTCCTTGATCTTTTCCCCATTAAACCGATTGAAGCTTTGTTTAATAAATCGACTGTTCTCGTTTTTGAATCGGAAAAAATTATAAGAGAAATGGAATTTGATATTAAAGGACTTTTAAAATTTAATACACATGGAGTAATTATTACCGCAAAAGGAGATAATGTGGATTTTGTTTCTCGCTTCTTTGCGCCTGACGCAGGAATCGAAGAAGATCCCGTTACTGGATACGCACATACCATATTAGTACCTTACTGGTCAGCGAAACTAGGTAAAAAGAAACTTCATGCTCTACAAGTATCTAAAAGAGGGGGAGAATTATTTTTAGAAAATTTGGGCGAAAGAGTAACTATTTCAGGAAAAGCCATTATTTATTCAAAAGGATATTTATATTTATAGGATTAATTAAAATTTACTTTTACGCTCAATGAAGCCAAAGCTCTTAATATTATTTTTAATTGCGATATTAATTTCTTGTGATGCAGAAAGAATTAATCCGCTCGATCCAAAGAACCCTAACTATAAGTTAGTAAGTCTTGATGGATTTGTAAAAACTTTAACCGGTCCGCCAAGACCATTGGCGAATGTTAATGTTTTGTGGAAGAATAATAATATTTTGATTCAGACAAATGCGCAAGGTTATTTCAAAATTGAAAATCTTGAGACAAAAGATGGATGGCTTTTTTTTGAGAAAGAAGGTTTTAGCCCCGATTCATTTTATGTAACGTGGGGAATTGAAAAAAATAAAACCGTAGAATCATTCCTTAATGCAAACCCCGTAATGCAAAACCTTACGATCTATACTATTGTGCAAAATAGATTCCCGGATATTCAAACTTATCGTCTTGGTATTCAAGCGGATATTTCAGATGAAGAAAATGATGTTGATTCAGTCTTTGTTATAAATAAGAAATTGAATTTCAATAAAATTTTATTATATAATCCTTCTACGCGGTTTTACGAAAATAATTTTTCTTTGAGCGATCTTAATCTTACATCTATTGATGATGCAGTCGGTAATAATTTTAATATTATTATTAAAGATAAATCAGGAAAAGTCTTTGATGTTGGAAGCTCAAGTCTTATAAGAATTATTAAGCAGGAAATAATAATAAATTCTCCTGCGAATAAACAGGTTGTTACTACTAAACCAAAACTCGAATGGAAAAGGTTTTTACCAGGATTTAATTTTAGATATATGATAGAAGTCTTTACCGATGAAATATCACCAGTATTAATATATCAGAAGGATAATATCAATAAGGATGAAATTAATTATATATTGGAAAGTGAAATACCTGTCGGTGATTATTTCTGGGTAATTTGGTGTATAGATGATTTTCAAAATCGTTCCCGATCAAAACCGGGCTCATTTGTAGTACAATAAAATATCGAATATGGAATACGTAAATAAAATATCACAAATAAAAAATATTGATAGAGAAAGCTACGAAGCCCTCTATCGATTTAGCAAAACTTTAAATGAATCTACTAGACAAGATTCATTGATTGAAGAGACGATAGATATTATTCTTAAGGTGATTAATGCCGAAAGAGCACTCTTTGCAAAATATGACGAGCAGAGTGATGATTTTATTGTAATTAGCGGGAGAAAAATTTCTAACGAAAGTATAATTAATCTAAATGAATTTTCTTCAGGTCTTCTACAAAAAGTTAAGAAAGAACGCAAACCATTATTATATCATGATGTAATGGGTGATCCCCAGTTTTCTCAATTTCAAAGCATTCAAATACAAAAAATAAAATCCGTAATCGGCGTTCCTATAATTAAAGACGATAAGGTATGGGGAGTAATTATTGCCGATAGTTCACTTGATAGACGTGAATTTACGGATGAAAACTTAATCTTCTTACATTTTTTTTCCAATCTTGTTAGTCTCGCATTAGATCGAATCATTAAGATAGAAGAATTAGAAAAAGAGAATAGCATTCTTATTAATAAATTGCAATCGGCGATCGATATACCTGATATGATCGGCGATAGCCAAGTAATGAAAAATTTAGCCAAACTTATTTATAAGGTTGCACAAACAGACGCAACCGTTTTGATTACTGGTGAAAGCGGAACGGGTAAAGAGATCGCTGCACGCGCGATTCATCAATTGAGTAAAAGAAACGAAAAACCGTTTCTTGCCCAGTTTTGTGGATCAATTCCCGATACTTTATTAGAGAGCGAACTATTCGGTTATAAAAAGGGAGCATTCACGGGAGCTAATAGCGATAAGATCGGTCTATTGGAAGCGGCAGATAAAGGCACTTTCTTTCTAGATGAGATTGCAGATATTTCAAGCGCGCTTCAAGCCAAATTACTTAGAGTGCTCGAAAATAGAGAGATCATTCGTCTCGGTGATGTAAGTGTTAAAAAAGTTGATGTACGCATTTTAGCTGCAACAAATAAAGATTTACTTGAACTATCCAAGGATGGAAATTTCAGAGAAGATCTTTTTTATAGATTGAATGTATTCCCAATAACTATGCCACCGCTTAGAGAAAGAAGAAGTGATATACCGATTCTTGCAAAACATTTTATTGAAAAACTTTCGGGCAAAAAATTTGTTATTGATTCGGATGCCATTAAAAAACTCGAATCATATTATTGGCCCGGAAATATTAGGCAATTAATAAACGTAATTCATAGAGCATTAATACTCTGTGATGGTAATAGAATCGGTTCTGAACACCTAATTATTGAAGACGATAAAGATTTAGAAGAGTTTAACGGTACCTTGAAAGAATTTGAAATAAATTTATTAAAAAAAAGATTGGATCAATTCAAGGGCAATCGAACATTAGCGGCAAAATCCCTTGATGTCTCGGTTAGATGGGTACAATTAAAATTAAAGGAATACGGATTAGAATAAATGCAAAATTTTACTTCCAGCATTTTATTTGAACGCTTCGAAGTCATCGATCTTCTAAAGAAAGATGAACATGCAGCCGTGTTCCTTGCCAATCATATTTATCTATCCAAAAAAATAATTCTTAAAGTTTTAGATACGGCAAAAATCTCGGATCAATCGCTTGTTGATCGATTTAAGCGAGAAGCAAAATTACTAGCTCAACTCGATAATCCTAATATCATAAAGGTGCTTGATTTCGGTACGGATAAAGATTATTTCTATATCTCGTTTGAATATTTTGAGGGTTCTAATCTTAGAAAAATAATTGCTGATCCTTCTTTGGATTTAGAAAAGAAGAAGCAGATAATGATTCAAGTGCTTCAAGGACTAAGTTATGCAAATAATAATGGAATAATTCATCGAGATATAAAACCGGAAAATATTTTTGTTAATTCTAATCTTCAGGCGAAGATAGGTGATTTTGGATTAGCTCTTTCTGCCGAAGAGAGTTTTGTTACACAACCATATTCTATCGTCGGGACTCCCAGTTATATGTCCCCCGAACAAATTAGAGGAGAAAAACTTACTCTAAGAAGTGATCTCTTTTCGGTGGGGGTGGTTTTTTATGAACTCTTTACCGGAAAGAATCCATTCCTCAAAGAAAACTTAAATCTCACTATTAATGAAATTATGAGTTATAACTATGATTCCGTTGTTGAAGATTTAAATATTTTGCCAGAGGAGATAAAAAACATAATAAAAAAATTATTATGTAAGAATCCTGTTGAGCGATATGGTTCAGCAGCCGAAATATTAAAAGAGTTAGGGGAAGATTTTGATGATCAAATAGTTGATGATGCAAAAGAACTAAAAGATGAAAGCCTCAAACAAAAACTAAATAGCAAAATTTTAGTTTTTGCTCTTTTCATTATACTTGGATTTTCCGCAGGTGCTATCTATTATTTCAATTCTAATAGCAAAATAATAAATCCGATTCAAGCAGATTCTCTTAATATAAATACCAATAATCAAAATAAACTAAAAACAGAAACAACTAACGATCTAAAAGGCGATGAACTAAATTCACAACAAAATGAAACAGATAAGTTAAAAGATAAATTAGTTGTCGAAGAAAAAGAACCAATAAATAACAAAAACAACTCAAATTCTGATGAAACAACTAATGGGAACGAAAAAGGAATTATAAGAAGCGGTACTTTCTATGTAGAATGTTTCCCTTGGGCTGATATCTATATTAATAATGAATTTAAGAAGACCACACCTCTTAGAGAAGCGATTTCTCTACCGGAGGGAGAATATACTGTCCGATTAGTTCATCCCGATTATCCGATTTATACAGGGAAAATAAATATTAATCCGAATAGAACAACAAATCTAAAAATTTCTTTAGATACATTATTTGCTTATCTAAGCTGCAGAGTTTATCCTTGGGGAGACGTGTACGTCAATAACGTTCTAAAAGGTACTACACCTTTAAAGAATCTAATTCGTATTATGCCGGGAGTAAATAATAAAATATTAATTAAGAATTCGTCTTTTAGGGATATTGATACTGTAGTAAGAGCTGAAAGAGGAGATACAATAAGTCTTAGAATTACCTTTAAGTAAGTGGTATAAAAATTGAACAATAAATAAAAAATTTATTATTATGAAAAAGCTAGTAACACTATTAATATTAATAATTGCCACTACTGGGATGTCGGGGCAGGGAGTATGGCGTCAGATGGGCAATATGCCGTTTCCCGTTTCCGGCGGTGCAGCAATTTTCAATAATGATTTAAAAACGCCAAAATTCTATATCATCGGTGGTTATTCCGATTCACTTCAAAGTGCCGTTAATTGGATTCAGGAATATGACCCGGTAAATAATGTTTGGAAGATGGTTGGTGCAATGAAAGAAGCTCGATATTTATTATCGGCAGATTTTTATAAAGGAAGCTCAATTTATTTTGGAGGTAATCAACCTAATTCTACTATTAAAGAATCTTTAGAAGGTTTTGAGTTTACTAATATTAATCCGGAGATTAAAGACAGTAAACCAACTTTTGCCAGAAATTTTTCTACCGGTCATGTAGTAGGCGATAATCTATATATTATCGGCGGTAATTCATCAATTTCGGGAGTTACACTTCCATATATTGTCGAATATAATCTTGTTACTAAAGAGGAGAGTATAAAATTTGATTTAGGTAGTGCCGATAAGCCCGAAGCGCACATGACAGCTATTGTAAAAAAAGATATTTTTATATTTGGCGGTATATATAACGGAATCAAAAATTGGATTAGAAAATTTAATATAACCGGACGGAAATATTATTATTTAGATGCGGCTCTTCTCTCACCTCGTGCAGGCGGCGCAGCGGTATATAATGAGTTTCTCGGAAGAGTTTTAATCATTGGCGGTTATGATGAAACCAACTCTGCTCTTTCTACGGTAGAATCAGTGGAAATCGGAAATAATGATTCTATAAAAGTGAAACAATATGTGCCAATGAATTTTGCTCGCAAAAATTTTATGGCGGTTAATTACCAAAATAAAATAGCTGTATTCGGCGGCCGCGATGCTAAGGGTGAAGTTGTAAGAGCCGTAGAGATCTATTTTGATACTACTATGGTTAGCAATCGTGATAGAATCGAAGAACTACCAACATCAATAAAATTACATCAAAACTATCCCAATCCATTTAATCCCTCGACCACCATTTCTTTTGATATAAATAAGGAACAGAAAATTAATATTGAGATTTATAATTATCTCGGAGAGCGGATCAAGGATCTTTATAGCGGGGTCTCGCCTTCGGGTAGTCATTCTCTTTATTGGGATGGCACTGATAATTTAGGTAATAAAGTAAGTTCAGGAATCTATTTTGTTAAGTTAAGTAGTGAAAATTTTTCGGTAACAAAAAAAATGGCACTCCTTAAGTGATGAATAAATATTTTATTGTTCTCTTTTTTATCTCAATTACTTGCACTGCGCAGGTGGCAAGTCTCGAAAATCTTCGTACTCAATTTGAATCGTTTGAATACGAAAATGTAATTCGAACGGCAAACGATCTATTAGCATCTGCGGAGATAAGCGATTCGCAAAAAGTTGAAATATATGAGATACTTGCGGTCTCATATTATTCAATAAATAATGAAAATGCAGCAAGAGATAGTTTCGCAGAAATATTAAAATTAAGAAGCAATTATACACCAAGTCCGCTTAAAATGTCTCCAGTAATTATTCCTTTATTTGAAGATGTTAAAAAGAAATTTAATATTGCCAATCGAATAGATGAATTGCGTCCCGGAGCCGTTAATCAAAAACCGGTAATTAAATATATCGACAATAGTGCTAATATTTTTAAGAATTTGGTGCTGCCGGGTTGGGGTCATCTTGGTGTGGGTAATACTGCTAAATCAATTATTTATTCCGGTCTTAGCATAATTAATATTGGTCTTATAGTATATTATTCTAATGATACAAATAAAAAGCAAGATGCTTATTTAAACGAATCAAATAGGCTTCTAATAGAAGCAAAGTATAATGAGTATAATAATGCTTATAAAACTCGAAATTTATATTTTATATCTTATGCGGTTATTTGGGCAGTAAGCCAGTTAGACTTAATATTTTTTTCCGATAATCAAATTATAGAACAACCAATAAGTCTCGGTATTGATAAGGAATCCGTACGCTTTAGTTTATCATTTCCTATTAATTAGTGCGCATATATTTCGTTTGGTGCGAAAAATATTCGCACCCAAAAACAGATATTTTCCTAAATAACTTCAATTTAGTTCTATTAAACAATTATAAATAAGTGGCACGCGGATTGCTTATATAGTAGCAATCCTCCGTCCTTAAGAGTGGCGAAGAAACAAAAGTTTGATAAATGTTCTTCGCCTTCTTTTTTTTAAAGAAGTCGTTTTTAATTTATCATACCTTTGTAATCTTCATTTTTCTTAGTTTGGATTTCGATTAAATATACATATATTTCTCTTTCAATTTATTTAATTAAGATAGGTTTATGGATTTTAAAGCAGAAAAATTTGGTGATGTAACGGTAATACATATTTTCTTAAGCAGGGCAACTCTGGCTAAAGCAGTAGAATTTAAAGATTACGCAATCTCAATGATAAATAATGGCAATACTAAATTAATTGCTGATTTAAGCATTTGTGAATATATTGATTCGACTTTCTTGGGAGCAATGGTTTCGGTATTGAAAAAGACTAATACAATGGGCGGTGATCTTCGTTTGGTTTATAATAAAGAAGTTACTAATCTTATGTTCGTTCTTACAAGAATGGATAAGGTATTCAAAGTATTTACAGTCTTAAATGATGCTATAGCAAGTTTTAACCCCGGCTTCGGTACTCTTACCTGGAAATAATACAATCTATAGAATAACCCGGCTATAAGAATCATTAATCTGCAATTTACTTTACCATAAGTATATTTTTTACTTCTCTCGGGCAATGCCATTTCTATTAAGCATAATTATTTTTTTCTGTTAGTAATGCTTTGCTTATCAAGAAGGGTTATTTTTTTCTACTTCCACCACCTTATATACTTTATCATTTGTCCTGATTATCTCGGGGCACTTGAATGTTATCTCTTCACCTTTTGCTGCTGATTCTGCGGACTTGTCGTTAGAATAAAAATCGTTAAGTTCGAGCTCTACTACACCTGTCGTGTCGCCAATGATATAAAGTTGATCTCCTTTTTTTACTTCACCTGACATAATACGTGCATGCCCCACGCTTTCTTTTTTGAAATAATTAAGAACTTTACCAAGATAAACTTTTCTCGTTGAAGCATGACTTCCATAAGTATCGGAAAATTCTTCCTTTCCGGGAGTACCAAAATAAAATCCGCTTGAAAATCCTCTGTTATATACTTTTTCCAATTCTTTTAAGTGCTCTGCTTTTTTTTCTTCTGTCAATACTCCATCAAAATATTGATCAATTGCTTTTCGATAAGAAGAAACTACTTTTGCTATATATTCGGGGCTTCTTTTGCGTCCTTCAATTTTGAAAATATCTATCTTAGCTTCAATTAATTTATCTATAAATTCTATCGTACATAAATCTTTAGGCGACATCACATAATCTTCGCCAAGAATAAATGAATGTCCCTCTTCTTTATCGATAATTTCATATTCTCTGCGGCAGGGTTGAATACACTCGCCCCTATTTGCGCTTTTATTGAATACGTCATGGCTCATAAAGCATCTTCCGCTTATTGCCACGCACATCGCACCATGAATAAAAGTCTCTATTTCGATATCCACTTCTTTTTTAATCTCTTCGATTTTATCTAACGTACATTCACGTGCGAGAACAATTCTGCTTGCTCCCATCTCTTTGAAAAATTTTGCCGATTGAGAATTGGATATTGAAGCCTGAGTACTGATGCAAAAAGGGATATTTAATTCTCTGCATTTTTGTATTACGGCAAAATCCCAACAAATCACCATATCGATTCCGGCTTCCTTCGCCTTTATCAATATAGTATCTAAAAGATCAATCTCATCTTCATAGACAATAGAATTAAGCGTTAGATTTGTTTTTACGTTGTGCTCTCTGCAATAAGAGGCAATTTTTTCTAAATCTGCCAATTGGAAATTTTCTGCTTTGGAGCGCATATTAAGATTTTCGGTGCCGAAATAAACTTCGTCTGCCCCATTTTTTATTGCCGTTACAAGCATCGTCCAATCCCCAGCGGGGGCTAATAGTTTTGGTTTCTTCAATTCTTCTCTTTCGTCTTCAAAATTCATTTTTTTATTTAGGACATCTAATATAATTAAAAACTATATCGCAAGTAAGGTATTTGCTCTTATATTTGGATATTCAATTTATGAGAATATGAAAAAGAATTTCTTACTCGCACTCGCAGGCATTACAATCGGAGGAATTGGTTTCGGACTTGTTACACCCGTAACCGTAATTCTATTGGAAAAAGCGGGTACTCCAACTGCAATAACAGGTGTTCTTACTACAATTGGACTTCTTAGCATTCTTATCTTCTCTCCATTAACTGGTAGCTTAATTACCAGATTCAACGTCAGAAAAATTCTCCTTATCGGTCTTTTAATATGGGCATTTGGTGCACTCGGTCATATCTATTGGTATAATCTTTATCTCCTTTTTCCGCTCCGTTTTATAATGGGTATCGGCGGCACTTTTATATTCGTTAGTACCGAAGTGATAATTAATACTATAAGTACAGAAAAAAACAGAGGGAAAAATATTGGGCTTTATGTTGTTCTTCTTTCTATCGGAATAGCAATTGGTACAATGCTGATATGGACTATTCAGATCGCCGATTGGTTTCCATTCGTAATTAGTTTCGCAATAATGCTTATAGTACTCATTATTCAATTTATTTATTTCGAGGAAATTGAAATAACGAAGAAAGAGGAGAAATCCGCACCGATGAGATTATTGGATATGCCGCGCCTTAGTTTAATCTCATCTTTTATATACGGATTTTTTGAATCCTCAATTATTGTAGTCCTTCCGATATTTGGTCTTAGAACTTTGTTTAGCGAAACCGATATTTCTATTTTTATGACCTCATTTGTAATCGGTGGAATTGTTATTCTTTATTTTATCGGACATCTATCGGATAAAATGGATAAGAGGAAATTAATACTTTCTATCGCCCTTATTTTATCGGTTTTTATATTGCTTCCGGTATTCACGCATAATTTTTACCTTCTAATAGCCATATTTCTATTGATCGGAGGAGTAATACCTTCGTTATATACACTTGGATTGAATTTTGCGGTTGATAAAATCAGAAAGGATCAGATTCCTAAGGCAAATGGATTTTATATTATGTTATATGGAGCGGGTACTATAACAGGACCAATTATCGGTTCATTAATGTTGGAATTGAATAAAGATTATGGATATTGGGTCTTTTCTTCTATAATCTGTCTCATTTTTGTATCATATTTCTCTTTTATCAAAAAGAGAACTGTTGTTTAGAAGTTATTTTCTTATATTTCGTAATATTCTGAAACAGTATCTGTCTTATAATGGGAAATCCTGACGGGAAAACTATATTGAAAAATAATGAAGCTGAAAATAGCATACGAGAAGCGTTAAATAGTATTCATACTATTTCGTATTCTACAAAAGCAGATCTATCGGAATTCAATTTTATTTCTGATGCCGTGAGAACAATCTATGGCTATTCTCCCGAGGAGATATATAAAAACAATTCACAATTAGCACGCTCGGTTCATCCGGAAGATTTTCCCCGATTCAAAAAATTTGTCAGAAAAGCCAAGTCCGGCGAAGAAGCTACATTAGATTATAGAATAAAAGATCGCTTTCATAAAGAGCATTGGATAAGACATAGTGCTACTCCGATAATTAAAAATAATGAAGTCATCCGCATAGTTGGATATATTAATGATGTAACGGATGAAAAAATCATTCAGATAAAACTTGAACGCTCCGAAGAAAGATTCAGGTTACTTATAAATACGGCTGACGACTTAATCTTTATCTTAGATGGATTCGGTTATTTCACAATGGTAAATAAAAGCGGCGCTACAGTACTAGGTTATACGCCAAGTGAAATGATCGGGCGACATTTTTTAGAATATATTTCCAAAGATGATGAACCGAAGATTGCTTCTGCGTTCGAGAAAATTTTATCCAGAGACGAAATTACAATCTTCGAGACCGCCTTTATAGATCGATATGATAAAGAAGTGATTTTTGAAATCCACGCTAAGCCAATGTTCGTTAATGGTGAAATAACGGGAATGTTTAGTATTGGCAGAAATATCACGACAAGAAAAAGAGATGAACGAAAAATAAAAGAACTTAATTCCAAATTGGTAGAAGCAAACCGAATTATCTCGATCGAAAGGGAGAGAGCAAAAAATAAGATTACTTTATTAGAAGAATTGAATCAATTAAAGAGCGAATTTATATCTAATATATCGCACGAATTAAGAACTCCGCTGGCATCTATTGTGGGGTTTGCAGAGACTATAAATTCCGATCCAGACCTACCGAAAGAGATGATGAATGAATTTACTAATATTATTTTATCCGAAGGTAAGCGATTAGCAAAACTGATAAATGATGTTCTCGATTTCTCCAAACTCGAATCGGGCGAAGAAGAATTAAAGATTGTTAATGTAGATATCAATGATCTCTTAAATGAAATTATCGATTCATTTGAGCCTGCAATTGAAGGGAAAAAACTAAGCGTTACAAAATCATTACCCGAAGAGGACCTTGTAATTAAAGCAGATAAAGATAGGATTTCCAAAGTAATATATAATCTTCTTTCTAATGCAATTAAATTTACAAATTCAGGCGGAAGAATTTCTATACTTGCTCAGGATTTCGGTAAAGAGATTGAAATAGCTATTAGCGATACGGGAATTGGTATCCCGGAAAAAGAGATTCCAAAACTTTTTCAAAAGTTTTCTAAAGTTAATCGACCGGGAACACAAATAACAGGTGCCGGATTCGGTTTAACCGCTGTTAAGCAGATTGTAGAACTGCATAAAGGTTTAATAAAAGTAAAAAGCGAAGTAAATAAAGGCTCTACTTTTATTGTAAGATTACCAAAATAAGATGAAGGGTGTGCAACTTGAGTAAATTAGTATTTATTGTTGATGATGAAGAATCAATATTAAAGATGCTTGTTCATTGGCTTAAAAATCAATGGGGCTATAATGTAAGATCATTCACTAAAGGAATGGATGCTTATAATTCATTAAATGAAAATCCCGATTTGGTTTTGCTTGATATAATGCTCCCCGATATTAACGGAATTGATCTTTTAGTTAAAATAAAACAAAAGAATCAGAATCTACCGGTGGTGATGCTCTCTGCTCAAGGAAGTATTGAAGTGGCATTAGAATCTATCCGACAGGGTGCTTTTGATTATTTTCCCAAGCCGATCGATAAAAACAGATTAGAGCCCGCAGTAAGGAATGCTATTCGAAGTTATGACCTGCAACGTGAAGTGGAAAACTTAAAAGAAAATTTACAAAGAGAATTTAGTTTCGATAATATCATATCGGCAGATAAAAAGATGCAAGAAGCATTTAAAATGGTTACTAAAGTTCTCGATAATGATATAACGGTATTAATTCAAGGCGAAAGCGGAACCGGTAAAGAACTTTTTGCCCGCGCAATTCATTATAATGGTAATAGGAAAAACGATCCATTTATTGTTGTTAATTGTGCTTCAATTCCGAGAGAATTACTTGAGAGTGAACTCTTTGGTCATGAAAAAGGTGCTTTCACCGGTGCGCATCAAAGGAAAATCGGCAAGTTTGAATTAGCAAAAACAGGTACTATTTTCCTAGATGAAATTGGCGAAATGGAGATGTCGCTTCAAGCAAAAATTCTCCGTGTAATTCAGAATAGAGAATTTGAAAGAGTTGGCGGAAACGAAGTCCTTAGATCGGACGTAAGAATTATCTCCGCTACTAATATTGATCTTAAAGATGCAGTTGATAAAAAATTATTTAGGGAAGATTTGTTTTATAGACTTAGTTCTTTCCCGATAAATATAATTCCGCTCCGTGAAAGAAGAGGTGATATTGTAGTTTTGATTAATCATTTTATCGCTGTCTTCAATAAGAAATTGAATAAAAATATTACGGGTGTTACCAAAGCCGCATTAAAAACATTATATGATTATGATTGGCCCGGGAATGTGCGCGAACTCGAAAACTTGATTGAAAGAAGCGTGATTCTTACAGATAAAGATGTAATAGATAATGATGTACTTCCCGATCATGTAGTTAAAAGGGATCAGCCAATGGTAAATATCTCAGGCGAATATTTTTCTTTTGATGCGCCTATTATTCCTTTTGAAAAATTGAAAGAGGAAGCGATACGCCACTCATTATTAGTTACCGAAGGCAATATTGTCGAGGCGGCTCGGAAACTTAAAATCGGAAGAGCCACTTTTTATCGCCTATTAGATAAATATAAAATTAATTGAGAGAATATAAATGAACATAATCGAAGAAGTAATTGATGACATATTAGTCGAGATAATTAATTATGACCGCGCTACTTTAAGCGAGGCGGAAATATTAAAAGATATGATTAATAAGAAAGTCGAATTGGGATACAATAAAATTATTATCGATCTATCTTCATGTACATTTATGGATTCTACATTTCTAGGAGTATTGGTTAATACACTTAAAAAGGCGGCAAAGACCGGAGGAGACCTAAAGTTAGTCGGTTTCCAGCCTGCAGTGCGTTCGATGTTCGAACTTACTCGCCTCTTTAGAGTATTTGATACATATTCCGAATTACAAACAGCTATTAAGAGTTTTTATAACTAAAAAAATTATGATGAATAACGAAAACATAAAAGGCACTATCCTTCTTGTAGAAGATGAATTTAATATAGCAAAACTATTTTCATATAATTTAACCAAAGCGGGTTTCAGGGTTGAAGTGGGTACTAATGGTCAAGAGGGTTTTGAATTAGCTCAAAAAATAATGCCCGATATTATTATTAGTGATGTAATGATGCCTGTTATGGATGGATATGAATTTAGGAGAAATTTACTCAAAGATCCTGAACTCAGAGCAATTCCATTTGTTTTCCTCACGGCAAAAGGGGAAGAAGATGATGTACTTCAGGGATATGATCTTGAGATAGAAGACTATATAATTAAAACCGCAAGTCCCAAAATTGTTATTGCAAAAGTTTCTGCAATACTAAAAAGTTTAGAGAGAGAAAGAGTAAAAGTAGTCGATGAAGTTCAGAAAGCTGCGGATTCGATGGGAGCAAAGGTAGTCCCTGATGAAGTTCCTCCATTTTCTGATTTTTCCGTTAGGCACTGGCATCAGCCATATAAAAATGTACCCGGCGGAGATTTTATTGATTATGTGAAAGTTGATGAAGACCAGTTGGTAATCGTATTCGGTGATGTAATGGGTAAAAGGTGGGGTGCTTGGTATTTCGCCGTAGCTTATGCGGGCTACGTAAGAAGTGCCACACGCTTCGTTTTAGAATCCTCTTCCACCGATCTTCAACCGAGTGAAATTATTAAAAAAGTAAATGATTCAGTTTATAAAGACGAACGCATTTCTGAAGTGTTCGTTACTCTCACAATTATAGTTCTCGATAGAAAAAAGAAAGTAGCTAAATATGCCGGTGCGGGAGACTTGCCATTAATCTTCAAGAGAAAAGAAGTAAAAACAGTTCACTCAAAAGGCTTGCTTTTAGGTTTCTCGAATAATGAAGAATATGAAAATATTGAATTGCCGCTTGAATCGGGAGATGAACTTTTTCTTTTTACCGATGGAATAACAGAATCCCGAAATCCCCAAGGTGAATTATATGGCGAAGAGCGATTATTAGAATTTATTAAAAATATGCCCGAGGATAAGGATGCATTAGAATTAATCCGAAATGAAATTTATTCTTTCTCTAATAACGAAGTAGAAGACGATATCTCGGTTATCTCGATAAAATATTTGTAACGATCCGATTTTTTAGATATTCAAAATGCTCGGTTGTTAAAGTAACTTCTCGGTAAATTTCGGTTACCAATTCTCTATTTAGCAAATCAAATTCCCTTTGGCGGGGAGTGATAATAAGCCCCCCCAAATCAATAGCGGCGGGACTAATCATTAATTGATCATTCCCCTCCTCAAAATATGAATCTGGTCTATGCTTCCTTCGCGGAATAAATACTATCCTCCATTTATTATCTCTATACCAACTAAGGATATTCATCATCGGTTCATCTTTAGGAATAGAAATTCTCTTAAAGGCATCTACGAATAATTTATAAGCGAAAAGTAAATCTCCCTTACTGCCCGATTCCATTGCTATCATTCTTCTCAAATATTTTTCAATGGCATAGATATTTATTTTACTATCGGAATAAATTTTATTTGAAAGAGAAGAAGTAACAAAATCGAAATCATTTTCAATCGGAATTTTATTGCTTGACCCTGCTTGAAAATGAGTATGATCAGGCGCAGAAGCTCCGCATCTCGGACCGTTATAAAATACCGTATAATCCTTTCCCATACTTTTTGTCAAATCTAAAAAAGTCTCAAAATTACCAATGATTGTTTGCGGCTGATGTTTCTTTTTTATTATTGTATAATGTTCGTTGAAAATGGGATATGGATTTACGAGCAGATCAAATTGTTTATTAACAGGTACTCGTTTTTGTTCGGGTGGCGTATTGCAAAGAAAACATTCTCTATTTTTAATTGCCTCTTCGTTCGTATTTGCAGAGGTGGAAATTATTCTCTTTGGATTAAACTGAACATGAATCGAAAAGCCATCAAATGGTATCTCTTTTAATTTCACTTGGTCTAATGCGGAATAGTTATTACCGCAAAGCTCCCACTCCATTTTTTGACTACTAAATAAATTTTTTATTTTAGTATCAAATTCAGAATCAAATTCTTTGTTGTGGTCTTTTCTTTTAATTAGATCTTTTATTGCCATTCGTTATTTTTCTTTTTCTTAATTCAAAAGTCCTAAGTTTATCTTTATAGTAGTTATTTCTATTCAGAGAGATAATATCAAGTGCGGCATCTGAATTACCCTCCCATCTGCGGCATAAATAAACCGGTTCGAAAATTCTGCCGATTTTATAACTGCCCGAAATAGTAATTCCGAGAAAATAATCTTCGCCATAGCTTACATTTGGAATTCCAAGCTTTCTTAGTAACGGAGTATAAAATGCTCTCGGTGCCCCGAGTCCATTAATCCGAAGCGCATTATTAAAGCCGTTATCATCGCTCCATTCCTTATGATCTATAAGTCCGGGCGGTAATTCTTTTAAGTCAAAATTCGTCATCAGATAACTTCCGATAACCATACCACATTTTGCCTGATAAAACTTATCTATAATTTTTTGTAAAGCGTTTTCATTATTATAAAGATCATCGCTATCTAATTGGACGGCAAATTTTCCGCAGAGCTTATGATTAACCGCATAATTCCAACAGCCCCCAATCTCTAAATTCTTCTCTTCCGGGATTAGATGAATTAGTTTCGAATTACTTTTATTGTATTCTTCTAATAGCTTTGTTGTTCCGTCTATTGAATAATTATCTACTACGATTACATTATAATTAAAATCACATTTTTGCGATAATGCCGAATCGATTGCATCTTTAATTGTATTCACTCTATTCTTAACCGGAATAATTACCGATGCCTCGATTTCAAATGAAGGATCGAAATCGATATCTTGAAAATCGGGAAAAAGGAATGCACCTGACTTTTTGAGATACTGAGTAAATGCTTTTTCCATTTCAATTTGATAATCGCGATTACGAGGATTAACGTAATCGAACTGTTTTTCGCCCGAGAGCCGTGTATCGATTTCAGAGGCAGTATAAAGAAATTCCGGAATGCGAGTTAATTCATAATCGAGTGAAATCAATAATCGAATAAGATAAAATCCTGCGAATTTATAATCGTCCTTTATTGATTCGGCAGCCCGAATAAAAACATCTTTATCTATTAAAACAAAATACCCAAAATCAAAATCATCACGAACACTCCCCTCTTGATAATCGATTAAAGGATGTTTTGAAATTTGATCTTTTTTCTCAATATAATCGGAATAGAGGAATTTAGCGTCCGTGGTTTGAGCTACTGATAAATATCTTTGAAGAAAATTTGAATGGAGCTCAATCTCCGCCGGCTTAAGTAAAAGCAATACATATTCATTACGTGAATATAAAGCAAGTGGGGGCGGTGTAGCGGACTGATTAAAGTCATCATGCGAGTTTACATTCGAGTCGGTCTTTTCTTTCATTGAAAGAGAATCAATCGTCAAGCTGTCAACATGTATTCCCTCGATCGAGTCCGCCATTGTTTTAGTCGATAGAGAATCTGTATGGGGACGTTCTGTATCGGCTGGGTTAGACCCTATCGATTGTTTGTCCGTGAGGGGATCTATATGGGTACTGTCGCTTTCTCTCACTCGATTCGCAATCTCTCTCATCGTCTCTGAGCTAAAATCATCAATAACGGTAACCGATTTTATTTCAGGGAATTTCTTTAATGAATTAATAATCCTTTCATCATCGAAAGGGATAAAGCATGCGATTGATTTCATATTAAATCGAGATCATTATTAAAATTATTTTATAATTAATTTGTACTTAGAGATAGACCGATTCTAAATTCTCTACCTGCCTCGGGCAATCCCCATTGCGTATAATATAACTTATCAAAAATATTATTAACCCTGAAAGATAATTCTAAATTATAATTAGAAGCGAAATAAAAATCATAAGCCATACGTGCATTAAGAATAAAGTAATCGGGCAATCTTTGAATTATCGCATTACCTCCTTGGAAACCAAACTCATTTCCCGTATAATTTCCTTCAAGAAGTAACTCAAGCGCATTTATTGGTCGATACGAAAGATTTACCGCCGAAATAAATTCGGGTTTATATTCTAGAGTATCGGAATATTCACCCTCTCCGGTTTTCGAGTATGAATTTAGAAAAGAGAAAGAGTATCCGAAATTAATTTGGGAGTTCATTTGATGATCACCAAAAAACTCTGCGCCATAGGTTCTAATCTTATCTTTATTTATTCTTTTGAATTTTCCCCCGCTTAAGCTTTCCCTTACAATTCCATTATCCATATAAGTTAAGAAAAAGTTTAGTCCCGTATTTCCGTATTGATGTTTGTAATCGAAACTTAATTCAGATGAAACGGCAGATTCTGCTTTAAGCGATGGATTAGGAACGAACTTGCCGAGAGCACCCGAGAATTTTTCCCTTAAAGTAGGGAAGCGGGTCTTGCGTCCGATACTAATAGCCGCATTTAATTTACTATTAATATTATATAAAGCCGATAAATTTAGAGAATAATCACCGACCGATTTATCGGATGGTTTATCGCCTGTTTTGGGAGTTGAATAGTAATCGTAGCTTCCGCCACCGATTAATATGAAGTCATCAATAATCTGCTCTAACTCCAATCCCGCACTCATTAGGTTTTGAGTATAGATAAAATCGGTATATTCCGAAGAGAGAAAACTTTCTTTATGCTCGGTAGTAAAGCCATTCAAGGACGCTTTCATTAGGGTACTTGCGCTAAGGGATTGTTGATAAATAACTCTACCCGAAATTATCTTATCGTTATTCTTCTCAATCTCATCGATTTTAGAAAATCGGATATCCTTATATTGATCGATCTCCATATTAAATGAAGAAACCGAAAGAGAATATATAATAGAAGAAGCGGAGGAATTATTAAAACTATAATTACCGAATAGATTACCCGTTAATTTTTTCCATTCAGGATATTTCCAATAGCGTGGTTTACTAACGTTAATTTCGGAAGGCACTCCTTTTTCGGCACTAATATAAGAAAGCGAAAAATTAATATCGGAATTATCATTTAATTTATATCCGATTCTTCCGAATGATGAAAAAGAATTGCTTTGACTGTTTAGTCGTCTTGTGCCCGGATTCTCAATCGATGAAAACGATTCGGGCAGCGAATAACCATCGCTCTTTTTATAGGATAGCGAAACAAGATAACCAAAATTAGCTATCTTTTCGGAATAGAAACCGGATAAGCGTTGATAGCCATTATCTCCTGCTTGAAGATTAATTCTTTTTGCAGAACCTCCCGAAAGGGGATTTTGCGATTCTATATTTATAACTCCGGCTATATTATTTGCGCCATAAATTGTCGAAGGGATTCCGCGAGTAATAAAAATTTCCGAAAGTGCCTCTGTCGGGACTAAACTAAGATCAATCCTATTATCCCATGGAATATTTAATTGCACACCATCGAATAGAAGGGAGACTTGCCTTTCACCGGCACCACGAATAAAAAATAAACTTTCTCCGCGAGAATTAGTCTGCGTCTTAATCGAGGGAATATACTTTCCGAGTTCAAGAATTGATGCAGCATCAGATTTCTGAATTCTTTCTAACTTTATTTCTGTAACAGTTTTTGGCTCTATTACCAAGCCACTTTTAATTACGATATCATCGAAATAATAGGTCTTAACCGAGTCCTTATTTTGTGCGATCATAAGAGAGGCAGAAAGTAGAAAAAACAAAATTTGTTTCATAATCACTCAATTTCCTTAAAATTTAATGCAAAAAAATGAACTAAAATAGTGCTAAATTAGACGATAAAGCCACTATTTAGTTAGGTCATTAATTTTTCTTTTGCAAAGACTTTCCAAATATATATTTTTTTACGTAACTTTGTTCTCGATTCAAACACAAGTGAAAATATACAAACTTAAATGAACATAAGAAACAACACATATTTCATCATCGGGAAAAGACACGAGATACCCACGCCCTCAGTATCACGTATTCCCTTGCAATCCAATTGTGCACTCACAACTGCGCAAAGAAAAAAACTAACCACCTAGTATTCCAATAGTTTTAAATTAATCGTTAAGTATAACTAACAAGAGGTATTATTGCGTTATTTATTTTTAAATATATTTATGTTCCTATATATGGTAACCGCCGGAAATTTTATTGATACAAAAGAGACTAATACGGAAACTGAGAACGGCGTAAAAACAGAAACAGAAGTAACAGCAGCAGAAGCAAATATAGCGGCAACACCCGCAGCAACTGAAACAGAGACATCATCGGCAAAGATGGTGGAGATGGGTACAATGACGGCATCATGGTATGGACCCGGATTTCATGGCAGAACCACAGCTAATGGAGAAGTCTATGACCAGATGGCATTAACGGCAGCTCATAAGGATTTGCCCTTCGGTACAATGCTACTAGTAACTAATCCTCGCAATGGAAGGAGCGCATTCGTTAGAATAAACGATAGAGGTCCTTATATCGATGGGAGAGATTTAGACCTTTCGCAAGGCACTGCCGCTGCACTCAAAATGATAAAACGAGGTGTAATAGAAGTAAAGGTGGAGGAAGTAATTCTCCCGATTAAGTTCAGTCCTTCTCTTTCATCTCGCTAAAATTATATCAACATTCTTTGAGATAGGAATTAGTATAGTTATCCTAATCTCATTAATCCGAAATAAATTCTAAAGAAACCGCTCTTTATGAGCGGTTTTTCTTTTTTAAAAATCATATTATTGTCAATAAGCATAACATTAATTAATTTGGTATATAAAAAAACGGAAGTAAGATGACAGTTATTTTTTCCAAAAAGTGCGAGCTTGCTGTTCAAGCGGTATTATTTTTATCGATCAAAGAAATCAAGCAAGTGTGGACTGCGGAAGAAATTTCAAAAGAGATGATGGTTCCGAAAGAATTTGTTTCAAAGATGCTTCAGATACTTACCGATAGCGGAATAGTCGGTTCTAAAAAAGGGAAATCGGGCGGATTTTTCCTTGCCAAAAGTCCGGCGGATATTCGTCTGGTCGATATTGTAAAAGCTATTGATGGTATGGAAGTATTTGAAACATGCGTACTCGGATTCCCGGGCTGTTCATCCGATAATCCATGTCCCGTTCATGATAAATGGGGCAAACTTCGTGATGACGCATTCAAAATGTTGAGCGAAGAAACCCTTGAAGAGTTCAAAGAAAAAACTACAAAAAAAATAGAATCACTTAAATCATAATTATCGTCCCTGCCTTTACATATTCTGAATGCTTCGGCGGGATGAAACTAATAAATTAGCGAGGGCTTTATGTATAAAAGAATTGAAGATTTTTTGGCTGATTGGAAAAATGAAAGAGAAGGTACGTTAAAAGTATTCTCGGAATTAACGGACGAATCATTAACTAAGCAAATTCCAAACTATAAAAGAACACCGGGCAGATTGGCTTGGCATATAGTTTTGACAATTGATGAACTAATGTCGAGAACCGGATTAAAATTAGATGCACCTGCCGAAGACGCTCCGATCCCATCAAAAGTAGCCGATATTATTGCCGCTTATGGAAAAGCATCAGATTCTCTATATAATGAAATTAGGAATACATGGGTCGATTCCGATTTGGAAATTGAAGTTAATATGTATGGAGAGATGTGGAAAAAGGGAATGATACTTAATGTACTTATTAAGCATGAAATTCATCACCGTGCGCAGTTGACCGTATTAATGAGGCAATTAGGACTCAAAGTACCGGGACTATATGGACCTTCGGAAGAAGAATGGGCGCAAATGGGCTCCCCCGCTGCGGAATAAGAAGAACATAAATAAAAGCTGCCTCTAAAGGGCAGTTTTTATTATTTTCTACATATAATAAAAAATATTTAATCAATATTATAACCGTTAAATTCCACATAGTCCATTCAAAAAAAAAAATAGTACCAAAATTTTTACCCTATTTTTTCGTAGAAGTACAATACTTTTTTCTATTATTATTTTTTACATTAAGTTCAGTTATCCAAAAATTATTACAATATTTATTTATATATAATAATTCAGCACTATCTTCTGGGGAATTAATTTTTATTACACTTAAGGAAGATATAATTGAGTTTGAAAACAATACTTAGGTTTATGGAGAGATGTTTAAGATAGGAGAAAGAAAATTAAACGAAATAGCGGTTAAGTATAGTATAGATAATTATCCAAATCCTTTTAACCCCGAGACAATTAAAAGGTATTCCCTTCCAGAGGCAACTCAATTAGAGATCAAAGTATATGATATGATAGGAAGAGAAGTAGCAGAATTAGTAAATAGATTTCAAATGGATGGAAGTTATGAACTAAGGTTTGATGGGAGTAATCTGCCGAGCGGAGTATATATATACACCATAAGAACAAGTAAATATTTTGAATCAAAGAAAATGATAAAAATGGAACAATGAAGGGTTTTTATCTATATGCTGGACAAATGGGAAAGAATCCTTTGTTGCAGCCCAATTATGGACTCCAACAGGAGCTGTCATTTATCATGGTAAATAATAAAAATATTCAGTTATAAGGAGTTTTATGAAAAAATCACGACTGTTATTGTAATCATTTTGTTCAATTAACAAAACTAAATCAGGAATCTTACTCTGAAAATGAAATCTTTTCTCGCCATTTTATTTTTTATTATCTCTTATCAATTTACCACTGCACAGAGTTCAATGGGTTTTAGAGTTGAGCCGATTGTTTATTCAGCAAATTATGAAAAAATCTATTCACCAATGATTATGAATACCGATGAATTTTCTGCAACTAAAGTTGCTATCGGTATCGGTCTTTCTTACACAAATAATGTTACAGAAACGATTTCACTTTCATTTAAGCCTACTTATATATTCGGTGAATTATTTTGTGGAATTAATTTAGGATTAATTGCAAGTTATGATATTTCCGAAAAAGTATATCTTCTCGGAGGTACGAATCTATTATTTTCAGGTATAGGATCAACCGCATCGGGGAGGTTTATCTCTGCAGAAAAGAATACTATCCCTTTTATTGCTTTCGGTGCCGGATATAAAGTCTCGCCAAATGTTCCCTTTGAAATCCAGTTTAATATTCCGCTCAATGATAATAGTTATGGAAACGTATGGCAATATGAAGCGAGTGTTAATAATTCTGTAACTTCCACTAAATTTTATAATGTTCAATGGATGATAAAACTTAGTGCCGGGCTTGATTTCCTTGAAATCTAATTTTTAAATTTATCCCGGAAAATCAACGTGGGGTATTTAAGGAATTATATTCGTCTTTACCCAATTTTCTATTTCTTTTACTAAAACATTAAATAAGTTACATTAATCATCTAAATCAAATCTTGTAGGTGAAACGCCAAAAAACAGTAATAATACTTTTATTTGTATATGCATCAAACCGAGACCGAGCATTATTACAATATCGATGTGTTAAGCGTGCATTTTCCGGTATAGTCTTCCCGCCAGCCCAATATTGTTCAATATGGTCTAAGGCTGAATCATCAATATCTATTATTTTTTGATTACAAATTGCAAAAGTAGAATTTTTTTTATAAAGGATTTCCTTTAATTCATAAGAAAAACATCTTGGCTCTTTGCTGGTCGTTGAAAGAATGGAATCTATGGCATTGTTCCATTTCTTAAATCTAATATTTATCATGGATGTTGAGCTTGTACTCAATTCGATTGAATCAATAAATTGTTTGTCCGATGTCATCAAATTCAAATATGCTTCTCTAATGGCATCTAAATTTCGCATAACTATATTTTTATCTATTCTTGCAAATGTGTCCATTAAAATATCAAAGAGAGAGGCATTAAATTTTTTTAATTCCCAATAACCGTTTGATTGTTTTTCGGTTCCACAATAAAACCTCTTAAAAGCGCGTTTTCCTAAAAGTGAATTTATTAAAGAAATAGTATTCTTAAAGGCATTGCGTAATTCTAAAGAATCATGATCGCTAATATTTCATCATGATTTTCAATCATAAGAATTTTGCCCATAAGATATTTTAATAAAAATTAATCTTAATAATATAATAATTTTCAAAAATATTTTGTTTATATTTAATGAAGTATGCTAATGTGTATAGAATAATTATTTGTATAAATTTGTTATTGGTTTATGATTTTATTTCATTATTCTATATGTATATTATCATTATGGTATAATTATGAATAATTTCCGCAAGGAAGGCTACAAAATCCGAAATCAAATTTTATCAGGAGGTAAATTAAAAATGAAAAAAGAATATGATTTTTCTAAATCGATAAAAAATCCATATATAGGCAAACTGAAGAAACAAATTTCCATTCGCATTGAGAATGAGACGATTGATTACTTTAGAAAATTATCTTTAGAAATAGGAATACCATATCAAAATTTAATGAATATGTACCTAAGAGAATGTGCAAAAAAAAATATAAAACCCAACATTCATTGGAAATAAAAGCCATAGATTTTTTAGAGAGCTTGTATCCCCGGTGGAGTCACAAGCTCCCGAGCAGAAAATTCTTAGGCAAATTGCATAATTCTTCGTAATCTTCTTCCCCTATGGGATTACTTATATAAATATTTTAGTTTCTTATAAATCTTCACCAATTTCTTATGATTAAAGAATGAATTATTTTAACAAATTTGCAATTATTTTAGGATATACATTCTTAGGGTTTATGTTCACCCATGGTTTGTTTGGTTAGCATATCCTTTACCGGGGCGGTGATTTCTAAACTTCCTTTTTTTGCAAAGTTCAATTTCAATTTATATTCTTCGCCGGTCTTTACGTCATGTTTTAGTTTTATTAACATTATATGCAATCCGCGTGGCTTAAAATTAACGGTCGAGTCTTTCGGAATTGCCACACCTTTTACTTCTCTCATTCCCATCATACCCTTATCTGCTTGATAGGTCTCATGCACCTGAACAACTTCTGCAATATCGGATTCTACTGTTAGCAATGTGTCGTCCATATCTGTTCCATTTACTGCATCAAAAAAGAATGCTGTATTAGTTCCCTTTGCCGATGGTCTAATCCATCCATTTGTAATTTCTAAATTAGTCGAAGTTTGCTCAATGGCTGCGGGAGCTTCTGTTTTCATCTCTTCTTTTTTTTCAGTGCCGCAAGCGGTAATTAAAAATAATGCCAGAACGGAAATTAATATTCTCTTCATCTGTAATACTCCTTTATTCGTTAAAATCTTTTAGGTCATTAATTACTTCATCAATATTAGTAGTACTGCCCGGATAATTTTTTCTAATCTTCCCTTCTTTATCCACAAGAGAAATTCTATCGGTATGAATATAATAATAGATAGTTTTGCCATCTTCAAAAACCGTAGAATCTCCCCTCACCGCAAATACACCTATCTGATGGATTAGATCGTCAATCACTTTTTTATCTCCTGTAAGGAATTGCCAATTAGATAAATTAAGGTCTCTCATTTCGGCAAATTTTTTGAGTACAGGCGGAGTATCTACTTCGGGATCGAAACTGATCGAATAGAGATCGACATGATTAATCCCTTCTTTTTTCATTCTCTCTTGAATAAGCCGCATATTATTAGTCGTAAGGGGGCAGATATCGGGACAGTTAGTAAATATGTAAGTTACGAGAGAGACTTTTCCTTTAAGAGCGTGTGGAAATATCACCTTCTCCCCATCCTGATTTACGAGATTATAGTTCGATGAACCCCAGCTATCCAAAACAGGAAATTTTTCTTGGCAGGAGATAAAAGTAAAAAATATGGCTATCGGTATTAATATCTTTTTCATATAATATTAAATTTGGTTCCTAAAAATATACAATTAATTAGATAAGTTGTTTACATTTATTTATTGATTAAAAAAAGATAAGAATATTATGATACTATTACCCGGATTAGATAAGCAGATGTCAAGAATAAAAGCATATCTATCTGAAAACGAGCCGCAGGCAGGGGAGAAACTTTTAGTCGCTGGTTCGGCAAGCGAAAAGATTGCGATGCATCTTTCGGAGAAATTCAGTTTGGAATGCAACCTTATTGTAGAAGATTACGAATCGCAATTAAATGCTAATATGCTCATTGAAACTAAGGATAAAATTTTAGTAAGCTTAATGGAATTTGATAATACCGATTTTTCGAAAGACCATTTCGATTATATCTATGCGCAGGCATCCGTATCTTCGACTAAGCGAAACAAGATTATTAAAGAATTTAAGAGGATTCTAAAGGTGGGTGGGATTTTTTCGGTTGGCGAAATAACCACGCTTCAAAAAGAGTGCCCCCCATTCGTAAAAAATATTTTCGATAGTTCTTCTATGCTTCCCCTTTTCCATGATGAATTATCTAATTATTATACCGAGCGAGGATTTGAAGTAGTTGAGGAAGTTGATTTGACCTCCACTCTTCATATCTATTTTAATAAGAATAGGGCAATGTTAGATGTTCAATATGAAGAAATGAGCAAAGATGAAAAAATTTATTACAAGAAATTGATTAATAAAATAAGCCACGAGACTAACGCATATTTAAGGCACGGTGCTGATAAGTTTATCGGATTCAAATCACTAATACTTAGGAAGAAATGAAAAAAGGCGAATTAATAGAGCTAGAGATTACCGACTACGCATTTGAAGGAAAAGGAATATCAAAGGTTGAGGGATTTGTTTATTTTGTAGATAAATCGCTCCCGGGCGATAAGGTAATTGCCAAAATAAAAAAGATTAAGAAAAACTATGCCGAGGCGGCGGTAGAAAAAATTATCGAGCCATCTCCATTTAGAATTGAAAAATTCTGTTCTCATTTTGGAACGTGCGGCGGATGCAAACAGCAAGATTTATCGTACGAAAAACAGCTATCTTATAAGCAAGAACAGGTTGTAGATATTTTTGAAAGGATCGGCGGACTAAGCGGATTTGAAATTCTGCCAATTTTGCCTTCGGGATTAACGCAGTTTTACCGCAATAAGATGGAATTTTCATTTGCCGATAAGCGCTTTTTGACTTTTGAAGAACTTAGTACTGAAGGGGAGATATCTGATCGTAATTTCGCACTCGGTTTCCACGTCCCCGGAGTTTATGATAAAGTAATAGATATTGAAAAATGTTATTTGCAATCTGAAAGAAGTAATGATATTCTAAACTTCACGCGCGAATATTTCAAGAGCAGAGATATTAAACCATTTTCGGTTCGCAGCGGCGAAGGATTATTAAAAAATCTTGTTATAAAACAATCGTTCCATTTCGATGATTTTATGGTTAATCTCGTTACTTATGGAGAAGATTCGATAGTCGAAAACTACTTCGATGAACTTTCCACCCAATTTCCTTATGTTACTACAATGATAAATAACGTAAGTACCCGAAAATCTTCTGTGGCAATCGGCGAATACGAAAAAGTCTATTCGGGCAGCGGATATATCTATGAATCGATCGGGAAAGGGAAATTTCGGATTAGTGCCAATTCATTTTTCCAGACCAATCCACTTCAAGCCGAAGCACTTTATCAGACGGCATTAGATTTTGCTGATTTCAAAGGGAATGAGGTGGTTTATGACCTTTATTCGGGAGCGGGAACTATTCCGATATTTATTTCAGAAAGAGTAAACTATATATATGGCTTTGAATCGGTAGAGCCGGCAGTGGAAGACGCTAAAATAAATATTGGATTGAACGAGATAGATAATTTCAAACCGATATTAGCGGACTTGAATAAGTCATTTACTCCTTTGATTGAAGAGTTGGGGATTAAAAAGCCCGATGTAATAATAGCCGATCCACCCCGAAGCGGTATGAATCCAAAAACGATCAATAACATTTTAGAGCTATCACCTGAAAAATTAGTATATATAAGCTGTAACCCCGCCACACAGGCACGAGATATTAAGCTGCTGGCAGAGGGGGGTTATAAATTGATCAAAATCCGCCCGGTCGATATGTTCCCTCATACCTACCATATTGAGAACGTAGCACTGCTACAAAAAAATGTTATTTAGAGTTGGATAATAAATGGAGTTTCTTCGTTTTTAGCATCAATTAACACTTTTTTAGGTCATAAAAAATTGACCCAAAATAATGCCCGGTATCATAATGATACACTCGCCTAAATAATATCCCTCTAAATCCTGTGAAAACAGCTCAAAAACGCAACATTTTTATGGCACTTTACTTGCATTTCCTTTTGAAAATTCTTTAATCAAAGGAGTAGCAAAATGAGTAAACAGCCGAAACCAATTTTAAGGGTGCTCACCTTAGCAATAGCACTTGTATTGGGATTCACTTCTCTTAATCTTGCCCAACTAAAAAACGTAAATAAAATTACAGATTACACGAGTATAGCGCGTGTTTCAGGTACTGATAAAGTTACATCAGTAAAATTCGACAATCCTCTTAATCCGGGGACAGTACAAAATGTAAATGCAGGTACATTCAATGGAACTCTAAATGGAAACAACCAAAAATTCTTTTGTATCGATATTGGCAATCCATTAGCTACAAATGAAGATTATTGGGATGAAGGAACTACTCCTTCACAAATCACTTACATTTTAAACCATTATTATCCACACATTCCACTTCCTTATGCAAATGCTTTATCTACCGAAGCTAAAGAAGCAGCAGCAGTTCAGGTTTCTATATGGCATTATTCTGATGGTTTGGATATTAATACGGTTCAGGATGCAACTATTAAAGCAAGAGCATTACAGATTCAAGCAGATGTTGAAGCAAATCACTTAAATAATGCAACACCTATCCAGACACTAATATTAATGCCATCTCCTATTTCAGTTCCTCAAGGCGTTAATGCTACTTTTTATGCTTATGCACTCGATCTACTTGGCAATTACTTAACAGGTGTTGAAATTACATTGACTACAAACCTTGGAACATTAAACCACACAACAGTATTATCAAACGTTCCGGGCAGCTCACAATTAATCACTTTATCTCATAGCGGCGTAGGAAATGCAGAAGTTACGGCAACTGCTCAAGTTCAGATTCCTCAAGGTACACGTTACGTTCATAAAGCTTCTCCAAATAAAAAACAAAAATTAGTTCTCGCAACTCCGACAACAGACACAAAATCAATTAAATTAAACGTAAACTGGTATCAGATTCCTTCTTGCGATTTAAATGGATATACAACATTCACAATCGGCGGATGGGGAAGTCCTTCTAATAGCCAGCCGGGTCAAATCAGAGACCAATATTTTGCACAGGTATTCCCTTCAGGCTTAACTGTCGGAAATTCCGGCGTTGGTAATGGTTATACACTTAAATTAACCTCTGCATCAGCAGTAAAAACTTTCTTACCTAATACAGGTACTTCAGGTGCATTAACTCAAAATTGGGTTAATCCGGGCAGCAATACAGTAAAAAATACTTTAGTTTCTCAAGTTGTTGCTGTTACCTTGGCAGTTAATTATAGCGCAGCAGGAAAACTTGGAACAAACACTACTCCAATGGGTGATCTATATATTGCTTCAGGTCCATTAGCAGGCAAAACAGTGAATGAATTTTTAGTAATTGCCAATAAAGCAATCAGCGGAGTTAATACCGGATATTCTTTCTCTCAATTAAATGATGCTGCTACAAACATCAACGAAAATTTTGATAATGGAACGGTTGATCGTGGCTTCTTAGAGTGCGGACAGAATTTCCAGAAAGCATCTTTAGGCGATTATGTATGGATCGATACTGATAAAGACGGTATTCAAGATAATAACGAATCAGGTATTCAGGGCGTTACAGTAAAATTATACGATTGCTCTACAAATACTGTAGTTGCTACAACAACTACTGATATTAACGGTAAATATCTATTCAGTAATTTATTACCGGGCAGCTACAAAGTAGAGTTTGTTGCTCCGGCAGGTTATGAATTTACAGTAAAAGATGCAGGAAGCAATGACGAAAAGGATTCAGACGCTAACGTTACCACAGGCAAGACAGAATGTTATACAATTAATTGGAATGACAATATCAGAACAGTAGATGCAGGATTATTCCTTACACCTGTTGTAATAGATGCAGATCTTGAAGTAATAAAAACAGCAAGCAAAACATCATTAAATGATGGCGATATTTTCACATATACAGTAAAAGTAAAAAATAACGGTCCGGCTTCAGCAGCAGGAATAACAGTAACGGATATTATTCCGGGTGGTTTAGAGTATCTATCAAATACAGCCACTCAAGGGACTTACGATTATTCAACAGGGTTATGGACAGTTGGAACACTATCAAATGGCGGAACTGCCGAACTAACAATTACTGTAAAAGTAGATGTTGACGTTGTAAATACCAGCTATTTCGATCTTGGTTTAGCAAAAGATTATAACTTATTTGTTATTGAAGATGCTAATCAGCCTTCATCGGATACACAAGGTAAAGTTGCCGTAGGTAGAAATGCAACATTCGGAAGTTACAGTGTTGGCGATCAATTACCTGCTAATAGCGGAGACGTTTTGGTTGTAGGTAATAATCTTACATTTACAAGCGGTGCAGTATATAACGGAAACGTAGTTTATGGCAACAGCACAAATATGAGTGCTCCTAATTTCTTCTCTGTAAGTATTTCAGGTGGAACACTTAGACAAGATAATCCAATCGATTTCGCAGCAGCAAAATCATACTTGGAAAATCTTTCTTCTACATTAGCAGCTTACCCTGTAAACGGAACAAAGACATTTGAATGGGGCGGACTTAAATTAGTCGGTAACGATCCTTTCTTAAACGTATTCTCGGTTGCCGGTTCAGAATTATCGACAGCTAATAACTTTGAAGTCAATGCTCCTAATGGTTCGGTAGTATTAATCAATATTGATGGAACAAACGTTAGTTGGACAGGCGGCTTAACCGTAACAGGTACAAGCAGCAATAACGTATTATTCAATTTCCCACAGGCAACAACTCTAAAAATTCAGGGAATCGATGTAAGAGGTTCAATACTTGCTCCATTCGCAGCAGTTGATTTCGTATCAGGTGTTCAGAATGGTCAAATGGTTTGTAAATCACTTACAGGTATTGGCCAGTTTAACCTATCTTCATTTATCGGCAGCATTCCTCAAGCAAAAGATATCGTAAATGTAGCTTTCATTAGTGCATCATTAGGTAACGATCCTGTTTCTGGTAACAACTCTTCAAGCGTTACGGTGGTAGTTGGAGCAGTTTCGGGAAGTACAGGTGGAAATACCGGTGGCAATACAGGTGGCAATACAGGTGGTAACACTGGCGGCAATACAGGTGGAAATACCGGTAATGGCGGATGCTGGGAACAAGTTGGTACTTTCGCTAACGAAATAATTTATGCAATGGCTTACGATGGCAATACTATCTATGCAGGTACATTCGGCGGAAAGATTTATAAATCAACCGATAATGGAACTACATGGACAAGAATCAATTCAGATATGAACGTAGCAATAGTATGGGCATTAAAAGTAAATAACGGTTCATTATTCGCAGCTACCGAACAGGGTGTATTCAAATTTAACGGTACAACTTGGGTATTAAGCGGATTAGCAGGAATAGATGTTCATTCATTAACAGTTGCAGCAAATGGAACAATCTATGCAGGTACATGGGGATCAGGCGTATATAAATCATCTGATAACGGTACTACTTGGATGCAGTTGAATGAAGGTTTCGGTTACTTTAACGTAATTCAATCTTTAGTAGCTACATCACAACATATTTATGCAGCAACATTCGGCGGCGGAGTATTTAGATTAGACGCTTCTACAAATACATGGGTTAAATTAAGTCTATGCTATCAATTCGCATGGTCTTTAGCTGCTACATCTTCGGACGTATTATTCGCAGGTACTTATGGAAACGGTCTTTATTCTTCTCATGACGGCGGTATTACTTGGAATAACGTAACAGCTCTTAATGTGAAATTCGTTTACTCTGTATCCGTTGGAGCCGGAGACGTTCTTTATGCAAGTTCACTTACAAACGGTGTATTCGTATCTAACGATTTAGGTGCTACATGGACTAGCTTAGGTATGGGCGGACAGAATGTAAGTTCAGTTACTACAAATAACGGCGACCTTTTCGCAGGTACAAAAGACGGTTTAGTATTCAAGATGTCTAATGGAACAACCGATGCAGAGCAAGTAGAAGAATTACCTACTACATTCTCACTAGAACAGAATTATCCTAATCCATTTAATCCGACAACAACAATTCAGTTCTCTATCCCTGCAAGCGGTAAATATTCATTAAGAATATTCAACATACTTGGTCAGGAAGTAACAACATTATTAAATGGCGAATTGACACCAGGTGTACACAAATTCAATTTTGATGCACGCAGCTTAGCTTCCGGTATCTATATTTACAATCTTACCGGTAATAATGTAAATATGTCGAAGAAAATGGTATTGATGAAGTAATTAGATTTAAGAATTCAGTATGAGTGCGGCTTAAAAACCGCACTCATTTTTTTGTTTTTATAGAAATTATGAAGTAAGTATTAAAAAAGCGATTTAAGTTTATAAGTAATTACGTGTTCTTTATCATCTAGCATTATGTTTGTAATTACTATAATGCACCCTCTAAATAGAAACGGGATACGTTTCTGATAAAAGGCGGATTTTAGGAAGCAGTTCTCGGCTGGGCTGCTCTTATTACTCCGCCTTTTCGCTTTTAAATCCATTGAGAACTTTTTATATTGAGTAAATGTTTATTTATAAAAAGGGGAATTAGAATGAGATATATAAAACTACTATTGATTTCATTTTTATTTGTTACGGCAGTTAATTATGCTCAAGTAGAATTACCGAAATTAAGTCCAAAAGCTACGGTAAGCCAAGTGATCGGTTACACCAATGTAACGGTGGAGTATTATAGACCGGGAGTCAAAGGGAGAACAGTTTGGGGCGACCTCGTTCCTCTTAATAAAGTTTGGCGTACGGGTGCTAATGACGCCACTACAATTGAGTTTTCTACCGATGTAATTATCGATAATAAGAATGTTCCCGCAGGTAAATATTCCTTTTTTACAATTCCTAATAACAGTACAACAGTAATTCTAAATAAAGTTTGGAAACAATGGGGTGCTTATGACTATAAACAAGAAGAAGACTTAATGCGCTTTACTGTTTATCCCGAAGCCGATGATTTTACCGAATGGCTTACTTTTTCATTTACCGATTTAAGCGATAGCAGTGCTACTTTTAATTTTAATTGGGAAAGAGTGAAAGTGTCCTTTAAGATAAATGTGGACGTAGTAAAGCAAGCAGTGGAAAGAATTAAAGAAGCAACCGGAAAAGCAAAACCCGAGGATTTTAAGACATTCAATACTTCAGCAGAGTATCTTGCAGATAAAGGCATTGAATTAGAAGCTGCTGCTAAATATGCTGATGCTGCTATAAGTGCTAATAATAGCTACCTTACACATTACGTTAAAGCGAAAGTTTTATTTAAACAAAATAAATTTACCGATTCTTTAAAAGAACTTGATCTTGCAAGAGAAGCCGGAAGAAACGATAAAAATTATGAGTTCTTTGTATCAAGAATTGATCTACTCGAAAAACAAGTGAAAGCAAAACTATAATGAAAAAATTTGATATTCCGTTACAATACAAAAGTTCAATAATCTCTCGATTGAAAGAGATGAGAAGAAATGAGGATCCGCGCAAAAAAGATTTTTCTCCGACGAGACTTAATTTCGGTCCCGTGGAGTTTCTTATTTCTCGTCATTTTGGATTTTGTTACGGAGTAGAAAACGCTATTGAAATTGCTTATAAAACCGTAAATGAAAATCCTGATAAAAAGATTTATCTATTAAGCGAAATGATTCATAATCCCGCGGTCAATAAAGACCTTATTGATCGCGGAATTAGTTTTATTATGGATAACTATGGCAATCAATATATCGATTGGTCTGAAATCACTAAAGATGATATAGTAATAATTCCGGCATTCGGAACTACTATCGAAATAGAAAAAATACTTAAAGAAAAAGGGATTGACACATTAAAATATAATACTACATGCCCTTTCGTAGAAAAAGTATGGAATAGAGCAGAAGCTCTTAGCAAGAAAGATTATACAATTATAATTCATGGTAAATATAAGCACGAAGAAACACGAGCCACTTTTTCACATAGTGCTCAAAACAGTCCTTCGCTAATTATTAAAAATATCGAAGAAGCAGATTACTTGACTAAATTTATGTTTTGTGAAATAACCAAGGAAGAGTTTCTTCAATTCTTCGATAAAAAATATACACCGGGCTTCAATCCTCATGAAGACTTGCAAAGAATCGGAGTAGTTAATCAAACAACTATGCTTGCCACAGAGACCGAAGAGATTGCGGAGCTTTTGCGAAATGCGATGATCTCTAAATATGGCGAAGAAAATATCAAAGATCATTTTGCTGATACTAGAGATACGCTCTGCTATGCAACGAATGATAATCAATCTGCGACAAATTCATTGATTGAATATCAAGCCGATCTGGCGATAGTTGTAGGGGGGTATAATAGTTCAAATACATCTCACCTTGCAGAGCTGTTAGAAGATCGATTCAAAACTTATTTTATATCGGGTGCCGATAAAATCAGTGAAGATAAAATTATGCATTTCGATATGGCAATTAAAAGTGAAGTGGAGACGATCGACTTTCTGCCTAAGAAAGATAAAGTAGTAATTGCGATTACAAGCGGAGCATCCTGCCCTGATTCAATCATTGATCAAGTGCTGATGAAGATATTATCTTTTTATGATACCGCCCTCTCCCCCACCGAGGTTTTGGATAAGCTGATTGTGGATTAACCGGTAATAGCTAGGCTGATTCTATACTCTATCAATGGGGCTGAAGATATTCACATTTCCAAGTAATAGTTAATTGGTATTAATGTTGAATGTTCGGGCTATTGAGTGAATAAAGTCTCTAATTTTTTGTTTAAATCAAATAGTGAATTCGGGTCGATTCTTTTTTTACCCCATTGGACCCCGAGATGAAGATGAGGACCCGTAGATCTGCCCGTAGTGCCGATTTCCCCTATCTTATCACCTTTCTTTACTGTTTCACCCTCTGCTACATTTAGCTTGCTTAGATGTAGGTATATACTCGTTAAAGACTGTCCGTGATCCAAAAGAATAAAATTACCGTTATAATAAAAATCATTTTTTGCGGCAATTACCACTCCATCGCTCAATGCATAAACGGGTGTTCCCTCTACATTAGCAATATCGATTCCATTATGCGGATTCTTTTTCACTCCATTCAAAATTCTTTGACTGCCAAAATTAGATGAAAGATCACCTTCGGCAGGAATAATAAAACCGGCAGAATAAAGCGGAGCATCAATTTTTCCTACTTTCGCCCGGGCAAGTTTCATCTCTTTTGCTTCTTCTGCAATTCTCTCTAATTCTTTTTTGGGAGGCTTAACGTATTTTGATGCGATACGAAGTCGCTGAATTTCATATTTTCTTTTTTCGAGTATTAATTTTTTTGTGAACTCTTTTCCCGAATTGAATTTTACTTTTAGAGTATGAGTACCTTTAGCATCTCGATCAAAACCAAATATGAAAGTGCCGGAACTATCGAATACAATATTTTTTTTATCTAAAGTAACCGATCTTATATTATCTGCTTTTCCGATCATAATAGATGCGGGGAGCGGATTGCCATAGAGTTCCACTTTTTGAGCATATAGATTAGTTCCCCATAAAACGAGGAGTATTAAGAATAATTTTTTCATATTTTTTTCTTTCTTAAAAGATTGACCAGTAAGCACCAACTTGTCCCGAGAAATATCGGTAACTCGAATCATCACGGGATGTACTTCCGGCAGCTATTCTTCCGGCTACATTTAATCTTTCATATACCTGATATTTTACATCCAGATATCCTTGGAAAAGTACGAAATCATTCAAAGGTATATATCCGAGTTTCCCGCCGATTGTTACTGTCAATTCTTTATTTTTTTCTAAATCATTTTCCACCCACAAATTGTGAGCTTCAAAATTTGTCGGTGAATAATAATATTGCGACTTGAGTTTGTAATTAGTGTACATATATTCATAGCCGACAATTAAGTATCTATAAAAATATTTTCCGATTCTGAGATAAAAATCATTTCCTTCGTTGCCATCGGTTACGGATAAATAATTAAATGAACTCATTATTTTAAGTCCGTTATAATGCTGATAGTAGCCCTCTAACTTATATATCTTAGCATAGAGACGCAGATCAATTAAATAAGGAGAATAGAGAATAAGTGAAGCATCGGAATTTTGATATAACGCTACAATACTAAGAGTATCAGGTCTATCGAAGCGAATAAAGGCATCAGTTTCTTTGCGTATAAAAGCACCGCTCGAATTAGCCGAACCGGAACCCACGCCAAGATTTAAGTATTTCGAAAGACGAATAAACAGATGCCCTTTGAAAGTCGTAAAATCGCGGTTACCCACGAAATTAATTCCATTATCATAAAATGTTTGTATCACATCGGCATTGAGAGATTCGTAGTTGCTCCTTAAATATGTTTTATAGAAAGAAGCACCAATAGAGAGAAAGCTTGTAAGACCGAGTTCTAATCTCGAGCCGAAAGTGCCAATTCTAAAACCAAGATTATCGGCATAGTAAACACCTGATGGAGCTAAGGAGACGTAATTAGGGAAAGTCTCGAATAGAGCGGCAAGTCCTGTAATCGGCAGCCATCCCTTTCTCATTTCCACTTGTTTGATTTGAGTAGAATCTAAGTTCCATGTAAGAAGGTGATTATAGGTTGCACGTGCAGAATCGGGTTCGCCGATCTTTGCATAAGAATCGCCTAGATATAGATTAGCATCAAAATCGGCGGAATCTTCCATAACTAAAGACCTAAATTCATTTACCGCAAGAAGAGAATCCCCTTTAACGAAATAAACTTTAGCTCTTTGCATCTTCGCGTCATAGTCATCCGTTTGAGAGAGGACTAAATTATACTGATCAATTGCAGCATTATATTGTTTGGCGCAGAAGAGAACGTCTCCATATTCTTTATTGACTAAAACGTTTGGCTCGGCTTTGGACATATATTCTTCATAAAAAGGCAAAGCACCTGCGCAGTCATCGTTCATTACATAACCGCGTCCTTCTTCTAAGATTTGATATAGCTTTTCCTCTTCTGCTCGCATCTTCTGCCAATCGATATTGGATTGAAGCTTACCCACATCTTCGTTATTTGGGTCAATCTCTTTTGCCTTATTGGCATATTCCTGTGCCGCATCATAATCCCGATCAATTAATTTTAGCGAACCCATCGAGATAAGAGCTTCTACACTATTTGGACGTGCTTTCAGAGCATTTTCTAAATAACCACGTGCTAGTTCAATATCTTGAT
>CALDDL010000172.1 GCA_937936675.1 uncultured bacterium | reverse complement strand
CCGGATTCAGAGCAGTTGATTTTGATTATGTCCGAGATGCATATAAAGAGCAGGCAAAGGGATTAATCGAAGGCGGAGCAGATATTTTATTGGTTGAAACCATCTTCGATACACTTAATGCGAAAGCTGCAATTTTTGGTATTACTGAAATTCAAGATGAGCTTGGAACTAATTTGCCGGTTATGATTTCGGGTACGATTACCGACTTAAGCGGAAGGACACTTTCGGGGCAGACGACTGAAGCATTTTGGATATCTCTTGCTCACACAAAAAACTTATTGAGTATTGGACTTAATTGTGCATTAGGACCAAAGCAGATGCGTGCTTATGTCGAAGAGCTTTCTAATATAGCCGATGTTTTTATTAGTCTTTATCCAAATGCAGGACTTCCAAATGAATTTGGTGGGTATGATGAATCCCCTACGGATATGCAGTCAGTACTTGAGGAATATGCCGAAAGTGGTTTTCTGAATATAATAGGAGGATGCTGCGGCACTACTCCGGAACATATTAAAGCATTTGCAAAAATTCCGGCTAAGTTCCCGCCTAGAATAATACCTAATATTACACCTACATTAAGACTCAGCGGCTTGGAACCATTGATATTCCGAGACGATATGAATTTTGTAAATATCGGTGAAAGAACAAACGTTACTGGCTCGAAAAAATTTGCACGCTTAATTAAAAACGGAGAATTTGACGAAGCATTATCTATTGCACGCGAACAGGTGGAAAACGGTGCGCAGATAATAGATATCAATATGGATGAAGGAATGATTAATTCGGAAGAGACAATGGTTCGCTTCCTTGATCTAATTGCATCCGAACCCGATATTTCAAGAGTACCTATTATGCTCGATTCATCTAAATGGAGTGTTTTAGAGGCAGGATTAAAATGCCTTCAAGGTAAAGGAATCGTAAATTCAATTAGTATGAAGGAAGGTGAAGAAGAATTTAAGAAGCATGCTGCACTTGTAAGGAAATATGGCGCAGCCGTGATCGTAATGGCATTCGATGAAAAAGGTCAAGCAGATACTTACGAAAGAAAAATAAATATTTGCAAAAGGGCTTACGACATCTTGACCAAAGAACTGAATTTCCCGCCTCAGGATATAATTTTCGATCCTAATATTTTTGCAATTGCAACCGGAATCGAAGAACATAATAATTATGCCCTTGATTATTTGAATGCAACAGAATGGA
>CALDDL010000171.1 GCA_937936675.1 uncultured bacterium | reverse complement strand
GACTTATAAATCAAGTCCGGAATAATTGCCGTCTCATAAAAACTTTTATTTTCGTTTAAATAATTAATTACAGATTCAGAATCTCCAGATGATAATATCAAATGGCTAAAAGTATTTCTATTATAAGAATCTTTAAATAAATAATTTATTTCGCCATTGATTTCAAACGTGATATAATTATCATCATTTAATTCTAGAAATTTATCTGCAAAAAGTAAAGAAAGAAATCCCGTTGATTGCTCACCTAATACTTCGATTAAAGAATAATCATTCGATGCACATGTAGTAATTATATCTTCTGTAATTATATATCTATTTATCCAACTAAATAATTTATTTTTTTCGCATCCATTGCCTACTAATAAACAACCGTTATCAGTTACTAAAACATGAGTTCGATCAATTATCCTTCCCTTCTCATTAGTAAATAAGGTTACTGCTTTATCTAACGGTTTCATGTTTTTTATTGAATTAGTAGAAATACGATGGAGATAATCAAGCGTATGTTTACCATCCAAACGAATAACCATTTTATTAGGATGAATTTTGAAGGAAACTCCTTTTATATAAGTAAGATACTCCTGACGTTTATTTATTGATTCGTTTTCTATAAACATTCCAACCCTTTTTTAATATTTTCTGAACCATCTGGAATTAGCTTTTGTAATATAAAGTTTTCTATCCTGACTCCAATAGAATGGTATTGAATCTAAGATTCTGATATAACGAGTAGAATCGATAAAGCGATATTCATAATAATCGGGATATTTATCGTTATTAACGTCCGCCATTGTTCTCTTATGAACAAGAGCAATATAAGTTTCCATAAGATGAGGCGGCTTCGTTAATCCGTCCACCATGAAGAAATTATAATTACGATGACCTGATATTATTCCATCTTCATAATTTAATTCAATATACTTAATATTCTTTGGTTTCCATGTCTTTATAGTTATTTTCCTAAAACCACCATGAATAGGTACTTCGGAACGCCAAACTTCGCTAAAAGATTCTCCATCGCACTTAAACAATACCAGGAACATTAATGCCGTCCCTAACTTAGTACTATCAAGATTAATATAACTTGATGAAAAACCTGTAATATTTTTTGGTTCCACAATTCTTTCACCTGCTTTAGAAGTCGTAAGAAGAGCAAAGACATATTGATCGCTCTGCTCTTTATAATAGACAACAGCTGCCCGCGGAAGAGAATAAGTATATTCCGGTTCAGTCATTAATAAGGAAGTACCAGCATCATAAGTATCCAAAACGTACTGTCTTAAGGCAATAGTATCGCAAGGGAATCTATTTTTAGTTTGTTCTGCCGCAATTTCGATATTCTTATCACGCAATTCTTCCGTTTTTTCGCCCGATGTGGCTGCATCTCCAGATTCTTGAGATGAATCTCCGCCGCATGATATAGCTATTAGCATTAATGGAAGAAACACTATCATTAATTTATAGAGTTTCATTTAACCACCATTTATTTATTTGCAAAATCATTCAAGAAATAAGCAGAACTCAAAAGACCTTTTTGGAAATTTTCAATTCTAAAATGTTCATTCGGAGAATGTATATCATCTGAATCCAAACCAAATCCCATTAATACTGTCGGAGCATTTAATTGCTTTGCAAATTCTACCACAATTGGAATAGAGCCGCCTTCACGTGTAAAAACAGCTTTCTTTTTAAATGCCTTCGCAACGGCATTTGCTGCAATCCTCATAACTTCATTTTCTATTGGAATCATTACAGGGAATCCGCCATGTAAAGATGTAACTTTCACTTGAACATTTTTAGGTGCAATTGATTTAACATATTTTTCAAATAGCTTAGCGATTTTATCCGGAGTTTGATTAGGCACTAGACGCATGCTAATTTTTGCAGAAGCTTTAGATGGTAGCACAGTCTTTGCACCTTTTTCTGTAAATCCACCAATTATTCCATTACAATCTAATGTAGGACGAGACCATAATCTTTCTAAAGTAGAATAACCTTTCTCACCAAAAAGTTCCTTAACTCCTAAGTCCTTAGCATATTTTTTATCGGAGAAGTTGAGAGTCTTAATATTTTCTTTCTCATTCTTAGTTGCTTTTATTACTTCATCATAGAAACCGGGAATCTTAATTTTTCCATTTTCATCTTGAAGTTTAGAAATAATTCTTGCAAGTTCATTGATAGGGTTTGCCACTGAACCACCAAAACTTCCTGAATGTAAATCTCTATTTGGTCCGGTTACTTCGAGCTCCATATATGTTAAGCCGCGAAGACCGTAGCTGATTGTAGGGACACCGGCTGCATACATACTAGTATCCGAAATAAGTACGGCATCACATTTCAAAAGTTCTTTTTGTTCTTTTAGAAATGAATATAAATTTGAACTGCCAATTTCTTCTTCGCCTTCAAGAATAAATTTAATATTACAAGGTAGTTCACCATTGATTTTATAAAAAGCTTCTACTGATTTTAAATGAATGAAATTTTGTCCTTTATTATCATTTGCTCCACGAGCATAAATTTTACCGTCTCTTACTTCAGGTTCAAATGGAGGGCTCTTCCAAAGTTCAATCGGATCTACCGGTTGAACGTCATAATGACCATATATTAATACTGTAGGTTTTCCTTTCTGGCTTAGGTTTTCTCCATAGACAATCGGATGCCCCTTAGTCTTAAAAATTTTTGTTTTTTTCATTCCTGCATCTTTTAATTTTTGCTGCACAAACAATGCGCATTTTTGCATATCATCTTTCTTCGAGTCCAAAGTGCTGATACTTTCTATCTTTAGATAATCAAATAATTCATTCACGTATGAATCATAATTACTTTTTATGTAGCTTAAAACTTTCTCCACAAAACACCTCAATCATTTGGTTTTAGAATGTGTTAGTATTACTTTTATCAAGCATTTATTATAATAAAATATTTGCATAAAAAAAATCTTAAAAAAATATTAATTTGCATCATTCAATATACTAATATAACTAAAACGTGATATTATTCAGATATATAATAAAAGAGCATCTTACCCCATTTCTCTTTGCCGTGTTTACACTAATGTCAGTGTTCCTTCTTCAATTTATGATGAAGTTCGCCGATAAATTAGTTGGTAAGGGATTAAGCTTTTGGATAATTATAAAATTAATTGCTTATAACCTGGCTTGGATGGTAGTCTTAGTTGTGCCTATGGCTACTCTTATATCTACTCTTATGGCATTTGGAACGATGTCTCAGAACAATGAAATTGCTATACTAAAAGCATCTGGGATAAGTCTATACAAAATGATTATTCCCCCTGTTCTAATGAGTATATTATTGGCAGGGCTATTGGTACT
>CALDDL010000170.1 GCA_937936675.1 uncultured bacterium | reverse complement strand
TAACGATGATCTCTTATTCGCTTTTATTTTTTATCAAAGAGGATACTCCAAATAAGCCCGCAAATAAATTGGGATATAAAGAATATCTGAAACTTATTCCTGTTATAATAAAGAAGAATAAAAATTTTAGAAATTTTCTTATTGCTGATGTAACGATGATTGTGGCTTTTACGTCATTCGCTTTCTTTACTGTAGATGCTATAAATAAATTCTCTCTGCCCGATTCAATAGCAGGTGAATTTACTATGATAATGATGGTAAGTATGGTATTCGGAAGTTTAATCTTCGGTCATCTTGCAGATCTTCATGGACATAAAAATAATTTATTGTATATGAGTTTATTTACTCTTGCGGCTTGCTTCACTGCATTAATTGCAGTGAATGTTTATTTCTATTATCTGGTATTTGTATTTGCGGCACTAGCAACAGCAATGATTCAAGTATCACGCATTACTCTCGTAGCCGAAATGTGTAATGACGAAGAAAGAGCTATATATGCAGCTATAACTAATATTGTTACCGTTCCTTTTATTTTAACCGGAATACTTGCGGGCTGGCTAGCTTATCATTTTGAGTATAATTCTGTTTTTATCATCTGTATTTTTATCAGTGCTTTGGCTGCTTACTGGTATAAATATAAAGTCATAGAACCAAGAAGTATTAAAGTATCACCATTGCTATAAACTAAAAAATGAATAGAATGAAAAGAAGAGATTTTTTTAAAACGAGCGGACTTATCGGTCTGAGTACGGCATTGCCTACATCTATTATTGGCGCTCCTGAAGTATTCACAAAATCGAGAACAATAAAGCAGAGTGCTGGCGGCGGTGAATTAATATTCGAGCCCCTTATGGTTCAAAAGGGACGCGGTCCAAATCTCTATCCACTTGCATGGACTACCGATAAAGATTGGGATACTTTCTATTCCGATATTGAAATTAAAGATAACATCATAAAAGTAATAGATACAAAGGATGAAAAAAAGTTTGGAATTAACGTTAGGTGGAATGTAGAGGGTTTTGGATACACAAATATAACTGCTGATAATGGTGGAAATTTCTATGAGGTGCCTCCCTTTGGAAAGTCCAAAACCCTTCTGCTTAACTATGAATTTGCTCTTAGCCGTGTTGCACGAAATAAAAAAAGATTTTCAAAATTTTTAAACGATGGCTGGCTTCCATCGAAAGAATTAAGAACATATTTCTCTTTATCCGAAGAACTTCTTGAGGATTCAGAAAAGAAGAGAAACGATAAAGAAAAGTGCGCTGAATTATCTCAAAAATCTTTGATGTATGCGATGTGGGCTGGCGAAATGTTGGAATTGGAAAAAGCTAATTTCGATATCGCTAAGATGGGTACTCGTGAAGGATTTTTCTTCGGATGCGATGCAAGAAGTTTTTACCAAATGTATCAAGATACGTTCCTCGATCGATTCTCCGAAGTATTCAATTATGCGAATATTACATTCGTAGCCAAAGGTGATGGAATGATGAGTGATTATCAATCCTCACAGGGTGTAATAAATCCTGAATCAAGAGAGCTATTAATTAAAAAATTAGCCGAGCGGAATATTAAGTCTCAGGAAAGACTTCTCTTCTGGTTTCATGATTGCTGTATCCCCGATTGGCTAAGAAATATGAAGTATGATGAATTATTAAAATATGCAGAGAAACTTACAACCGATACAATGAAGCGATTCGGAGATAGTCTCTATGCGATGGAAGTAGTAAATGAAATTCATGATTGGGCGAATGAATTGCTTTTAACTCCGGATCAGATTACCGAGTTAACACGGTTGATAAACGATACCGCAAAATCGATTTCTCCGAATGTGAAGAGGACAGTAAATAACTGCTGCCCATTTGCAGAATATGTTCAGATGAAAAGCTATTCGGGTAAAAAGGCAACGATGAAGCAGCGCTCCCCTTATAAATTTTCTAAAGATTTAATCGAGGCAGGAATTGATTTCGATATTCTTGAACAGCAGATGTATTATCCATATAGAGACCTGCAAGATTCGATAATCATAATGGAGAACTTAGCAAGTCTCGGAAAACCGATGCAGATTTCGGAAATCGGTGTAAGCGGCGGTCCGACAAATGAAACTATTAAAACAGGCAAAGCAGAGATGCCAAATGAACCTCCATTGTGGCATCGATATTGGGATGAGCAGACTCAGGCAGATTGGTTGGAAGATACATATACTCTTTATTATAGCAAACCGTTTATCAAAGCAATTAATTGGTTCGATCTTATTGACCCGGGTTCCTTTATGCAAAATGGAGGAATATTAAGAACGGTGAAGGGAGAAAAGAAGGAAGCTTTCCATCGACTTCAGAAACTACAAAATAGATTAGGACATAAAATAGGATAAGATTATGAATGGAGAATTAATTTTCAAAGCGATATTCGTTCAGAGAGGTTCAGGTCCTAACCTATTAGATTGGGCTTATGCAACTGACGAAAATTGGGATTCATTTTATTCCGATATATCATCTAAAGATGGTATAGTGAAAATATCGAATACTTTCGGTAAAGAAAAATTCGGAATAAATGTAAGGTGGAACGTAGAAGAATTTGGTTATATTTTTATCACTGCCGATAACGGCGGAGAATTTTATTCTCTGCCCGATGAAGGAATGTCAATCACTCTTAATCTCAATTACGAACTTGCAAAAAGTAGAGTATCAAGAAACAGAAAAAGAAGTTTGGCGCATAAAAAAGAAGGTTGGATTGCATCGAAAGAATTAACTGCATTATATCATCTTTCAGAAGAACTCTTTGAAGACGCAACAAAATTTAAGAATGATGAATTAAAATGCGGTGATTATTCACAGAGAGCGCTCCTTTATGCGATGCGTGTAAGCGAAATGATTGAATTAGAGAAAGCTCAATATGATATTTATCGCAACGGCAAACGAAATGATTTTTTCATAGGATGCGATGCAAGAAGTTATTTTCAGATAGACCCCGATCTCTTCTTGGAAGAATTTCCGAAACTTTTTAATTATGCTACTATTACACATTATCTTACAAGCAGTTCCTATCCCGATTTTGAACCAACCGAAGGGGACTTAAGGTTTGCTCAAAGAGAACAACTAATAGGTGAATTACGCAAAAGGAATATTACGGTCGAAGGAAGACCGCTATTTTATTTTTATAAAACTACAACTCCCGATTGGCTACGAACAAAAAAATATAGTGACTTATTAAAATATGTAGAGAAGCACACGAAAGAAGTTGTCGGTCATTATGGCGATCAGCTCTATGCATGGGAAGTAATAAACGAAGCACATGATTGGGCTAATGAATTAAAATTGAATCCCGAACAGATCGTAGAAGTAACTAAATTAGCTTGTGATGTAGCAAAGGCAACAAACCCGAAAGTGCATCGATTGATTAATAACTGCTGTCCTTATGCAGAATATGTTCAGATGAAAAAATGGGGCGATCTCGATGCCGAATATAGGCAGCGCACTCCATATCAATTTATGAAGGACTTGGTGGATGCTGATGTTGATTTTACTATCATGGGTCAGCAGATGTATTTCCCATATAGAGATTTAGCGGATATAATTATTTATTTAGAACGGTTGCAAGATTTCGGCAAGCCCGTTCAAATAACGGAGTTCGGTGCTTCATCGGGTCCAAGCGAAGCGTCAATTAAAAATGGTTCTCTCGAAATTTCACTTGAGCCATATATATGGCATCGTCCGTGGGATGAAGAATTACAAGCCGAATGGTACGAGGGAATTTATACTCTCGCTTTTAGTAAGCCATGGATTGAAGCGGTGAATCTATATGATTTTGTTGATCCTTATGGCTGGATCAAAAACGGAGGAATACTTAAAAACACTAAAGGAGATAAAAAATTAGCTTTCCAAAGAATTCTTGAACTGAAAAATAAGTGGGGAATATAAATCATGGATAGAAGAAATTTTTTGATCAAAAGTGCAATTGCCGGAGTGGGGATTTCGGCTCTTACGAATAATATTATCAGTGCTCCTACAATATTTACCGAAAGCCGTACGAGAATAAATACCGAAAAAGGAAAGATATTATTCAAACCATATATTGTTCAAAATGGTAAAGGTCCGCATCTCGGTAGGATAAAATCATTTAAGAACATCGGTCCCGAAGATTGGGATTTCCCAAGTTGGGCTTTTGCAAGCGATACCGAATGGGATGCTTTTTATTCAAATATATTTGTCGATGATAATGGTGTATCCATTTCGGATGCAGCGGGTAAAGATAAGTTTGGAATTAATGTCCGCTGGAATGTCGAAGGCTTCGGATATATCTATATGACCGCAGATAACGGAGGCGAGTATTATTCATTGCCTCAAGGCGGCAAAGAATTAAAATATAATCTAAATTATGAATTAGCAAAGTCGCGCATAGTAGCTAATAATAATCGTGTTAAGAAATTTGCAAATAGCGGATACACACCTAATAGCGAAGTAAAAGCATTCCTCGATTTAAGCGACGAGTTTTTGGATAATGCTACTAGAGCGAATAATGATGAATTGAAAAGAGCACAGAATGCACAGAAGGGACTTTATTACGCAATGCATGCAGGAGAGATGCTCGAACTAGATAAAGCATGGTTTGATATTGCAAGAACTAAATATCGCGAAGATTTCTTCTTGGGCTGCGATACCGAAGATTGGAAGGAGATGGATCATAATCTTTTTATGGACCTATTTTCCGAAACATTTAATTATGCTACCATTACTTATTATCTGAATGGATTCCAACCTACCGAGGGTCAATATAACTGGAATCGAACAGACGAAAAATTTAAGGAACTCCGTAAGCGCGGAATAAAAGTAGAAGGGCGACCTCTATTCTGGGCTGATGAATGCTGCTGCCCTAAATGGCTTACATCTAAATCATATCCCGAAATATTAAAATATGCCGAAAAGTTTACTAAAGATATGGTAAGCCATTACGGTGATGAGATGTATGCATGGGAAATAATTAATGAAGCACATGATTTTGATAATATACTAAAACTTAAACCTGATCAGATGGTGGAAGTAGCCAAGCTTATTGCTGAGACTGCAAAATCCGTAAATCCGAAAGTACATCGCTTAATAAATAATTGCTGCATACAAGCGGATTATATTCAGATAATTGATTGGGATAGATTCGATTCAAAATTCCCTCTCGTTACTCCGCATCAATTTATAAAAATGTGTTATGAAGCGGGAGTTGATTTTACTTTGACGGGTCAGCAGCTTTATTATCAGTACTCCAATCGCGATCTTGCCGATATCATCCGAATGATGGAGAGGTTAGAAAAATTTGGAAAGCCCGTTCAGGTAACGGAAATTGGAACAACTTCGGGATGCAACTGTCATAATAAAAAAGATGGTTGGGAAGATACTTCGATGCCCGATGTCCCTTATACATGGCATCGTCATTGGGATGAAGACCTTCAAGCAGAATGGATGGAAAAAATTTATACACTCCATTACAGTAAACCTTGGGTTGAAGCAATTAATTGGTACGATCAAGTCGATGGATATTCTTTTATTAAAAATGGCGGAATACTTTCTTCGACTGACGGAACTAAAAAAGAAGTATATAATAAATTCACTGAATTAAGAAAAAAATGGAAAGAAGCAGCAAAAGGATAAATCGGTATGAACCAAATAATATTTAAGCCATACTTTGTACAAAAAGGTCCCGGACCGCATCTTCATAATTTTGTTCTTACTCAAGACGAACATGGCGATGTATTCTATTCCAATATCGTTATCGATAAAGAGGGAATTAAGATTGATGATGCAGGGAAGAGATTTTCGATTACCGTTAGATGGAATGTTGAAGGATTCGGATATCTATTTATTCCTGCCGATAATGAAGGTTCTCTTTATGAATCATCCGCAAATGGAGTAATAGAATTTAACCTTAATTATGAATTGGCAAAAACAAGAATTTATAGAATTAAGCAGAGGATGGATACATTCAAAAATGATGGTTTCATTCCATCGATTGAATTTCAGAAGAATTTTGAAATCGCTTGCGATTATTTAGATAAAGCTAATAACAGCAGCGGTGAATTATGTGCAGTCTATTCTCAAAGCTCGCTCAAATATTCTATGAATGCTGCAGAGATGCTTGAGATGGAAAAAGCTCGATTTGATATTGCAAAGAATGGTGTAAGGAAGGATTATCTCTTCGGATGCGATACACGCGGTTATTTTAAGATGAATGAAGAACTCTTCTTCGAGCGATTCACGGAGCTTTTTAATTTCGCTACTATCACTCATTATCTTATTGGTGATATAATTAATTTTGAAGAGAACGAAGGAACAAAGCAATTTGCAGAGAGAGAAAAACTTCTCGATGAATTAATTAAAAGAGATATTACCGTGCTGGGGAGACCGCTGCTGTGGCTCCATAAATGGGTAACTCCGAATTGGCTCAAAATGAAATCATTCGATCAGCTAAAGCTTTATCTCGAAAAACATATCAATCAGGTAATAGGTTATTACGGAGATAAAATAAAAGTTTGGGAAGTTGTAAACGAGATGCACGACTGGGCAAATGAATTGCAGCTTAATAATGATCAGGTAGTAGATATTACCAAATTTGCTTGCGATGTAGCAAGGGCGGCAAATCCAAAAATAAAATTATTAGTAAATAACTGCTGTCCTTTTGCCGAGTATGTTCAACTCCGTAAATGGGGAGTGAGCGATGCAAAATTTCCGCAGAGAACTCCATACCGTTTCACTAAAGATATTATTGAAGCCGGTGCGGATTTCGATTTGATCGGAGCGCAGGTATATTTTGTTCATCGTACTTTACCCGAGACAATCGGATTCTTAGAAAGATACGGCTCATTAGGTAAAAAGATGCATCTTGCCGAAATTGGTTCGCCTTCAAAAGGTATTACTCTCGAGTTTCATGAAGATGATCTCGATTGGTCAACACAACCTTATGAATGGCATCGCCATTGGGATGAAGAGCTTCAAGCCGATTGGCTCGAAGATACTTTCACTATCGGTTATTCAAAACCATTTATAGAAGCAACTAACTGGTATGATTTTGCCGATCCTTTTGGATTCTTGAAATCCGGAGGAATAATTCGTTCTATTAATGGCGAAAAAAAATCGGCTTGCGATCGATTGGTTAAATTAAGAAAATCATTTGGCAATTATTAATTTGGGAATGAAATGAATTCGATAAATAGAAGAAATTTTTTATTCAGAGGAAGTTTAGCGGCTGCGGCTTTAAGTCTTACTCCTTCAATCGGGAAAGCCTCTAATATATTGGCACAGACTACGGGAGATTTGATCTTCAAACCATTTCCTCATCCTTGGATGAAGCAAATGAATTTTGCTTATTTGACTGATGAACTTGAGGATCCGTTTAAGTCAAATATAAAAATCTCGCAAGATGGTATTGTAGTCCCTGCCGAATTAAAAGAGAGTCGTTTTTCGGTTAATACGCAATGGTTTGTAGAGGGATTCGGAAATGTATCTTTGGCAGCAGATAATGGAGGAGAACTTTTTTCGATAAAAGATTTTAATAAAGGAACTCAATTTAATTTTAATTATGAACTTGCAAAATCGAGAACAGCTCGTAATAATAGAGTATTGAAGCAGTATCAAAAAATGGGAACGGTTTTTTCTCCCGAAGTAAATCACTTAAATGCACTTTCATTGGAACTTTTTGAATCTGCGGGTAAGAGAGGAAAGGACGAAGAGACAGTAGCGAATTTATCCGATAAAGCATTGCTTTATGCTTTGCATGCCGGCGAGAAGATTGAACTTGAACATGCCGAATGGAATATAATGATGAATAAACGTCTCGATAAAGTTTATTTCGGTTGTGAAAGCAGGCAATATATTTGGGCTAAATCGGAAGATTTCGTAAAACGATTTTCTGAACTGATGACCTTCGCCACTTCTACGCATTATGTATGGGATTCATGGTATGAACTTTTTGAGCCCACCGAAGGAAGATATAATTGGGGAATAAAAGATAATATTGTTGAATGGTTAACTGAAAATAATATTCCTATTCAAGGACGTCCTCTATTTTGGTTTCATCCGACTGTTACACCCGAATGGCTTAAAAACAAAAATTTTGATGAATTAAAAAAATATGTAGAGAATCATACGTATAATTTGCTTAATCATTATGGCGATAAAATATTGCAGTGGGAAGTTGTGAATGAATATCATGATTGGGCTAATATTCATAATCATAGCGAAGCGCAGATATTAGAGATTACAAAATTAGCTTGCGAGAGGACTAAAGAAGTAAACCCGAAAGTATTAAGAATTATCAATAACTGCTGCCCATGGGCTGAATATGCGGCAATGGGAAGAATGTCGAGAATGGATGCCACTCGTCCGCTCCGTTCACCTCGAAAATATATTGCCGATATGATTGAAGGCGGAGTAGATTTCGATGTCTTAGGTATCCAAATCTATTTCCCTCAACGCGATCTTTCGGATATCGTTCGATTATTGGAACGATTGGAGAAATTCAATAAACCGATATATATTACCGAAATTGGTGCAACCGCAGGTGGCATTAGTCCGAATACCAATCAACCTTTCAAAGATTATAATGCTCCTTATGATTGGCATCGTCAATGGGATGAGGATTTACAGGCAGACTGGTTAGAGCAGGTTTATACTCTTTATTATGCTCGCAATACAATTAAAGCAATTAATTGGTACGATTTTTCAGATTTTAGACCGTTCATTACGAATGGTGGTTTAGTAAAAGAAGATAGCTCACCAAAGAAATCATACTACCGTATGAAAGAGCTTCTTCATAAATGGGGACAAGCAAAAACATGAAGTTAATTAAAATAGTAACAATTCTTTTTCTCTTTAGTAACGCAGCAAATGCTTTTGAAATAAAGTTCGATAAAATATATGGCAATCAAGTATGGCACTATAAACAATTAATTACCGGTACTGTTTCTTCTAATCAATTCTCCACCGCATCGGTAATTCTAAATGGAACGTCTTATAATCTAGAAATTAATAGCGATAATAAATTTGCGTTTAATATTACGTTAAACAGAGGCTCAAATAATATCTATGTTTTAATAGATAGTTTAGGCACCGTAACAAGTTCTGATACACTTCAATTAAATCTTTTATATAAATCACTGCCGGAGGTATTCGCTTATGCCGAAGCCGATGGAAATAATGTAACACTAAAATTGAGAGTGGATGAAAATCCTTATAATGAAAATCTCACCTTTATCTGGAACGAAGACCCGTCAAATCCATATACGGGATTAGTCAGTAATATAGCGGGTCAAGAAGTTTCCACATACCTACCCTCGGGCTATCCCGAAGGAGAATATTATTTCAATCTTTATACCATTAATGATAATGGCGATACGGCAAAGAGCAGAACTTATATTACTCTTCACGAAAATGGGGTTAGGGCTTTTGATATAAAAACAGATCATGCAGCTTGGATCGATGATGCGGTGGTCTATCAAGTAACCCCTTATATTTTTGTTGCCGATGGAAGACTACCTAACGTAACGAAAAAAATTCCTGAACTTGCATCTTTCGGAATAAATACGCTTTACCTTCAACCGATATTCGCTACAAAGAATAGAGGACAGGGATATGATATAATGGATTATTTTAAGATTCGTCCGGATTATGGAAACGAAAATGATCTTAGAGTCTTAATAAAAACAGCTAAAGAAAATGGCATGAAAGTAATTCTCGATTTTGTTCCGAATCATTCTTCTATCGAACATTACTTTGCTAAACAAGCAATTCAGTACGGCACAAAATCTCATTACTATAATTTCTATCAAAGGGAAAAAGATAATTCGCCTTATTCATCGAACGAAAGAATATCGAACGGTTTTGTTCATTATTTTGATTGGGTTTATATGCCAAATCTGAATTATGATAATATCGAAGTGCAGAATTATATGATTAGTGCAATGCGCTATTGGGTAGAAGAATTTGGAATAGACGGATATAGGTATGATGCGGTATGGGCGGTAACGGCTCGCAATCCCGAATTTACTAAGTTGATGAGACTAAAGCTAAAAGAGATTAAACCGGAGATAATGCTTCTCGCAGAAGATAAAGCCGCACAGCCGCAAGTATTCGATGAACGATTCGATGTAGCTTATGATTGGAGCGCTTCGTATGACTGGGTTTCGCAATGGGTATTTCAAACCGATTATCCGAGCGGAACGGTTTTTGCAAAAGTTGCTCAGAACTCAAGATCGCAATACCTCAGAAATGCGCTTACAAATAACGGTAAAGGTTATTCGAGTAATTCAAAGATTCTTCGCTTCTTGGAAAATAATGATACCGATCATTTTATAAAAGATCACGGATTGGAAAGGACTAAAATGGCAGCGGGAATGATCTTTACACTTAATGGTGTCCCTATGCTTTATAACGGTCAAGAAACAGGTTTCCAAGTTCACCCTTATTCTACTTGGATGATTTTCGGTGATTCTTATTCTATCGAATCGCGAGATAAAACGGGTTTATTCCAATACTACAAAAGATTAATGGAGATAAGAAAAAATTATTCATCACTGCGTACTGAAAATTATGAAGAGCTTACGGTTGCTCCTAATAATTATACTTTCGCATATAGAAGATGGAATGATAAAGAAAACGTAATTACAATTATGAATATGGGTGATGTGAATATTAATCTGAGAGTTGATCTGCCCGTTACAAAATTAAATTTCGATACGACAAAAACTTATTACTTAACCGAGCTTCAAACAGGAGAAATTATATCGGGAAAAATATCGAATCTCGCTTCTTTTAATACCATTATAAATAAATATTCTACAAAGATTTATTTGCTTGCAGATACTACCGCTACAATAGTGGGTATCGAAAATGAACTCGCTGATAATATAATTCCTAATGAAATCTCATTAGAACAAAATTATCCTAATCCATTTAATCCTACTACGACCATTCAATATTCATTGAATAAAGAGAGCAGAGTTAGTCTCAGGGTCTATGATATTTTGGGAAGGGAAATAGTAACTTTAGTTGATGAATTTAAGTCGGCGGGTAGTTATAAATTAAATTTCAATGCTAATAATTATGCAAGCGGAATTTATTTTTATCAATTGCAGACTGATAATAAACAAATTATGAAAAAAATGATTTTATTAAAATGAAAATTTTATTAATCGGCGGCACCGGATTCATCAGTTCTAAAATAGCCGAATTTCTGATCGAAAAAGGGCATTCAATTACTCTCCTTGTGAGAGGTAAAACGCCGATTAGTTTTAATGATTCACAGAACGTAAATATTATCTATGGCGATAGGCATGATGAAAGACTTCTAAAAGAACTATTTAGTAAAGAGAAGTTTGATGTTATGTATGATATGATAGCTTATGAGCCGCGAGAGACCGAGATTGTATATAAAGCGGCGAAAGGAAAGATAGGAAGATTTATTCATTGCAGTACGGTTTCGGTCTATATGATTTCAGATAATATCGATACTCCGATTACCGAAGATCAATGGCAAAGAAAATTGATGCCTCATTTTCCGCGTAATCCATTCGGAATGGATTATGGGATCAATAAAAGAAAGATTGAAGAATATCTTTGGTCTGTTCATGATGAAAAGAATTTTGCCGTAACCGCAATTAGACCGCCTTATGTATGCGGACCAAAAGATGCGGCAAAAAGAGATTATTTTTGGATTCAAAGAATATTAGATAAGAAACCTCTTCTCGTTCCGGGAAGCGGTGATTTTTCTTCTCAGGTAGTTTTTGTAAATGATCTCGCTAAAGCATTTGTTGATCTTCTTGATTATCCCATTACTATCGGCGAAGCCTATAATGTTGCCTCCGAAGAGATAAAAACACTTAACGAATATATTTCTGATTTATCTGTTCTGATTAATCCGTCTCATTCTCCTCAGTTAACTCATATACCCCAAGAATTATTCGATACACTTCCATTCAGTTACTCTAATGAAGGCGATGTATTTACATTTAATACAAGGCGACCTGCAATTTTCAGTATCGATAAAATTAAAAAAGATATAAACTTTTGCTCGACTCCTTTTGATAAGTGGATGAGAGAAACTATCGATTGGTTCTTAAATATGCACAAAGGAAATTCCAACGGTTATTCGATGCGTAATGATGAAATAGACTTTATAAATAAATGGCAGTCCGAATATTCAAAATTAATCTCGAGGGTTAAAGAATGAAAAAGTTATTCGCATTATTTATCTTGCTGTTTGCTTTACCGATTTTAGGTCAGAAGATAAGTTTAGACGGCGATTGGGAATTTCTGAAAAATCAAAATAATACAATCGCTTTAGACGATGCAGATTCACATAACGGTTGGCAATCGATAAAAGTCCCTTCTAATTGGCATCTCGCAATCGATAATCTCATGGATTATCAAGGTTATGCCTACTATAAGAAAAAAATAAATATCAATAAACCGGAAGAAGATAAAAGAATAATTCTTCATTTTGATGCAGTGGATTATCTCTCTAAACTATATATAAATAAAAAATATATAGGAGAACATGAAGGGGGATTTACGCCTTTTTATTTTGATATAACAAAATATATTAAGAATGGAGAGAATGAAATATTGCTAAGTGTCTTAGACCCGGGCGATAGCACAAATGCCGAAGGAATTTATTATCGCAATATACCGCATGGGAAACAAAGCTGGTACACACAGAATAGCGGTATCTGGCAATCGGTTTATATCACCACCGAACCCGCCACCTTTATTCGTAATGCTCATATTACTCCATCTTTAAACGGAGAATTTTCGTTCAAGACAAATCTTGATTCGAAAGAAAAACTTAGCGGATTTCCTTATTCCTTAGTTATAAAAAATAAATCAGGTGAAGTAGTATTAGAAAAATCAGGAAATGCAGAGATAAGAAATAATTCTTTTACTATCACGGGTTCATTAAAGAATCCGATTTTATGGGATATAGATAATCCATATTTATATAGATTTGAAATGAAAGTCGGTAAATCAATCTTCTCTGATAAATTCGGATTCCGAGAATTTAAGACAGAGGATGGATTACTATACTTAAACGGTAAGCCATTTTATATGATTTCTGCTCTCGACCAAAATTTTTATTCAGATACTCAATATCATTCGCCATCAGAAGAAGCTATACGAGACGAGATGTTAAAGGCAAAACAATTAGGACTGAACCTTTTACGATGCCATATAAAAGTACCAGAGAAAAGATATTTAGAACTCGCAGATGAATTGGGTTTATTGGTTTGGTATGAACTCCCAAATTGGTCTCAATTTAATAACGATACAAAACTGAGGGGAAGATACACATTAGAGCAGATGCTCGATCGAGATTGGAATCATCCTTCGATTGTAATCCTTACGATCATTAATGAAAGTTGGGGAATCGACCTGTCTAAAGCCGATCAAAGAAAATGGTTAGGCGATGAATATGATTATATTAAATCGATTGCCACGGGAAGATTAGTTGTCGATAATTCAGCTTGCTGGAATAATTTTCATATTAAGACTGACTTAAACGACTATCATCAATATTATTCAATACCGGAGAATGCTGATGCATTTAAGGAGTTCGTAGAATCGATGGCGAAAAGACCCGATTGGCTTTTCTCAAAACATGGCGATTCAGGTCAAACAGGTAAAGAACCGATTCTTCTTTCAGAATTTGGAAATTGGGGATTGCCTTTACTGCCCGAAAAACTTCCATTCTGGTTCGATAGAAAATTTGATGATGACGATAATTATACTCCCGCTGGAGTTTTTGAGCGGTTAAAAGATTTCAAGTACGACAGAATATTTAAGGATTATTCTGCTCTCGCATTAGAAAGTCAGAAAGTGGAATTTAATGCTCTCAAATATGAGATCGAACAGATTCGTCTTCAGAATCCGATTCAAGGATACGTGATCACGGAATTTACCGATATCAATTGGGAAAGCAACGGACTAATGGATATGTGGCGCAATTTCAAATATGGTCATAAAGAATTAGCGGACGTTCAGCAAGCCGATATAATTATTCCCGAAGTAACAAAATATAATTACTACGATAATGAGCCAATAAATATTGATCTATATCTTTCTCATTACAGCAATACCGATTTGAATAATTCTGAACTATCGATTTATCTCGAAGGACAAGAAATTAAGAAATATACATTAGGAAACATTAAAATTACATCGGTAGAAAAAGTGGCAACATTTTCTAATCCGATTGAAAAAACTAATACAAATAAAGCTCTGCAATTTCAATTCATATTGAAAAAAGACGGGAAAGAACTTGCAAAGAATTTTATTCGATTATTTGTTTATCCTGAAGAGGTGATTAATCATAAGCAGATGTTATTTATCGAGAAGAGTGTTTCATTAGAAAAATTGAAAGAAAATCTAATAAAGAAATATAGTCTTATAAGTGAACCGCAGAAGGATGCCGTATTCATTACTAATAACATCGATCCGAACGTAATTAATTATTTGAAGAATGGTTATAACGTAATCTGTATAGTCGATAGCAACAGTAAAAATATTGAAGGAACACCATACAAAATAAGCGGAAGAGATGTTGATAATTTAGACGGTAACTGGCAATCGAATATGAATTGGGTATTGGATTCTCAGCCACCATTTAGTGAAATCAATTTCGGTAAGTCTCTCGGATTCGAAGTTAAAAAAGCAGTACCGAATTATGTGATCAGAGAGATTGCAAAAGAAAATTATGATGATGTCCTCTCGGGTATGTATATCGGCTGGGTTCATTTCACTTCAGCTTTTATGGTTCAAATGAATGCAGGCGAAGGTAAATTGATTTTATCTTCATTCAAACACAATGATAATTATGGTTCGGATCCATACACAACTCAATTAACCGATGAATTAATAAAATATATTAAAAGTGATAAGTGCAATCCAAAATTCAACTGGAAGCTTAACTAAAAATTTAAGAGGCATGAAATGAAAAATATTCGCGAAGCAGTAGAAAAAGAATTAGAAAAGCGAAAAGGTCTATTGAAATTAAAACCTGCATGGGTAGCTAGAGATTTTTTGCCACCGGGGAAAAGACTTGGTCTTCCCGAATCGGAATATAATCTTGGCGAGAGAGGGGGAATTTGCGAGAGATGGGTGGCATCCACAACCAAAGCCGATAATAAAATCTCCGTACCTAATGAAGGTTTGAGTATGATAAATATTGATGATCTCGAGCTTACACTAAAAGATGCGGTGGAAGCAGCTCCTGACTTAATCATGGGAGAAGAATATTCCAAGACCCATAAAGGATTAGGAAGACTTCCAAAAATATTTGATTATGAAGAACGTCTTCCATATCATATTCATCAGATGCAGGAGCATGCAAAACTTGTAGGATGCAATTCAAAAGAAGAAGCTTACTATTTCCCAGAAGGTTTAGATACAGGTAAAGCTCCCGATACATATTTCGGAGTACATCCATATATAGTGGATGAGAATAAACAAGAATTGCTTTTACCAGCGATGATAAATTGGAAAGACGATTCGATACTTCAATTCGCAAAAGCATTTAAGCAAATTCCCGGTGATGGTTTTCATGTCCCCTCGGGCACTCTTCACGCTCCGGGTACTGCACTTACTATCGAACTTCAAGAAGATTCCGATGTATTCGCAATGCTTCAAGCTAAGTGCGGACCGAAACTGATTAGTAAAGACCTATTATTCAAAGATGTTCGTGATGAAGATAAAAAGACTCATGGCGAAAAAATAATTCTCGATATGATAAATTGGGAAGTAAGCGGCGATCCGTATTTTTATGAAAATCGACACACTCCGCCCATATTAATTACAACTACGAATACAGCCGAAGAATATTGGTTCTTTTATAATACCAATAAATTCAGCGGCAAAAGAATTAATATCAAACCAGGCGGGAAATATTTCTCTAAAGAAAAAGGTGTTTATAATATTCTCGTTTGGAAAGGAAAAGGAAAATTCGGCGAATTAAAAATCGAAGCCGGTAATTTTGAGTGCGATGAAATATTAGTCTCGCACCAAGCGGCAATTAATGGTGTAGAGATTGTTAATCAAGATAATAATGAAATGATAATCTATAAATTTTTTGGACCGGATATCAATGACGATGTCCCATTCTTAAAAAAATATAAAAAATAATTTTGTAAGGTGAATATTAATGTCGAAAGTAGAATTAAATAATATTGAGATGAGTTATGGAGATACTAAAGTTCTTCATAATATTAGCACATCAATGAAAGATGGGGAATTTGTTGTCCTTGTAGGTCCTTCGGGATGCGGTAAATCCACTACATTGAGAATAATAGCGGGATTGGAAATGCCTCAATCCGGTGAAGTTTTTATAGGCGATAGAAACGTTACAAACATTGCGCCTAAAGATAGAAATATTGCAATGGTATTTCAGAACTATGCGCTCTATCCTCACATGACGGTTTTTGATAATATGGCATTTGGTCTTAAACTAAGAAAAGTGGATAAAAAAGAGATCGAGAAAAGAGTAAATGAAGCCGCAGAAGTTTTGGATATTACCGAATATCTAAAAAGAAAACCGAAAGCTTTATCCGGCGGACAAAGACAGAGAGTGGCTTTAGGAAGAGCGATAGTGCGCCAACCTGATGTATTTTTATTCGATGAGCCCCTTTCTAATCTTGATGCAAAGCTAAGAGTGCAGATGAGAACGGAAATTAAAAAAATGCATCACCGCCTAAAGACCACTATGATATACGTAACTCACGATCAAACTGAAGCTATGACGATGGGTGATAGAATTGTAGTGATGAAGGACGGTTATATAATGCAATCAGACAAAGCAATGAATTTATATAATCATCCCGTTAATAAGTTTACTGCGGGATTTATCGGTTCACCTGCAATGAATTTCTTTAATGTAACTGTCGAAAATCATGGATCGGTAATTTTGAATGAAGGTAATTTTTCTCTCACTCTACCCGATAAAAATGTATTAAAAAATTATTCGGGTAAGACGATTACACTCGGAATAAGACCCGAGAACTTCCATCTTACAAGTGATCCGGAAAATTCAATTAACGGACTTGTGGAGGTAGTGGAGCTTATGGGTAATGAATCGTTCTTGCATGTTACTACCGGCAGACATACATATATAGCTAAAGTGCCTGCGGATAGCTCCGTTACTTATAACCAAAATATTTTTATGAAAACCGATTTCGATAAACTTCATTTCTTTGATTTAGAAACAGGAAATAGAATCGAATAAAATCAGAAGTGAAATAATGAAATCAAAATCTCGAAATCAAATAATTAATTAAAGGCAGTTAAATGAATTATAGGAAACTTGGAAATAGCGGATTATTTGTATCGGAACTTTGTTATGGAGCGATGTCCTTTACGGGAAGTAAAGGCTGGAGTCATATTTCCAAAACAAATCAAAAAGAAGCCGATGAATTAACTGCGATGGCAATCGATAATGGAATTAATTTTATCGATTCTGCCGATATTTATTCCGAAGGTGCTTCAGAAATAATGCTCGGTAAAGCACTCGGTAAAAAAAGAAAAGATATAATTTTAACTACCAAGTTCGGATTCAAAGTAGGTGAAGGAGCAAATGATAACGGACTATCTCGCAAAAGAGTTATTGAAGCGTGCGATGCAAGTCTAAAGCGTCTTAATACCGATTATATTGATTTGTATTTAATTCATGCGGCTGATTTCGTTACACCTTTGGAAGAAACTCTTTCGGCACTTAATGATTTAGTGAGACAAGGGAAAGTTCGTTATATCGGTTGTTCAAATTTTTACGGATGGCAATTAGTAAAGGCGAATTCGATATCAGAAAAAAACGGTTGGGAAAAATTAATTGTTAATCAAATCTATTATTCGCTTCTCGGAAGGGAAGCTGAATACGAGATGATACCTGCTGCGATTGAAGAAGGAATTGCAAATACAATATGGAGTCCGCTTCATGGCGGTATTCTATCGGGTAAATATTTTGATAAAAAGAATTGGCCCAAGGATACTCGCATTAAGGAGCCGGGTGCGCATTTCCCTTATGACGTTGTTCAAGGCGAAGAAGTAATGAGAACGGTGATTAGAATCGCTAAAGATAATAAAGTAAGTCCCGCTCAGATTTCACTAAATTATTTATTAAAGAAAAAAGGGGTTACTTCGCTCGTGATCGGAGCTAAAAATAAAGAACAACTTCTTGATAATCTTAATACTGTAAAATGGGAATTAACGAAAGAACAATTTGATGAACTCGATAAATTAAGCGCACCAAAGAATGTATATCCTCATTGGTATTATAATTTTTTCAGAAAAGCAGAATTAGAGAAAGGTTCGCATCTATGAAAGAAAAAATATTATTAGATACCGATATTGGCACCGATATTGATGATGCCGTTGCTTTAGCATATCTATTGATGAAGCCCGAATGCGATCTACTCGGTATCACGACTGTTACAGGTGAGGCGGTAAAGAGGGCAATGATTGCCTCGGCTATTTGTAATGTCGCTGGAAAAAAAATTCCAATTTATCCCGGTGCAGAGAATCCTTTAATAATTGAACAAAATCAAAAAGTGGCTCAACAGGCTGTATTTCTTGATCGATGGGAACATGAAAGAAATTTTCCGAAGTATGATGCTATTGAATTTATGCGTGATACAATCAGAAAAAATCCGGGTGAAGTAACTTTGCTTACCATTGCACCGCTTACAAATATTGGACTTCTTTTTGCAACGGATCCCGAGATTCCCTCATTACTAAAAGGATTAGTGATGATGGCTGGATATTTTGAAAGAAAGGATAGCACCGCATATCCTCGCGAATGGAATGCTTTCGGAGATTATCATGCTTCCAAAATTGTTTATAACGCAAAAGTCAAAACTCATCGCTCAGTAGGTTTGGATGTTACTCGAGAGGTGATAATGGATTCAAAAGAAGTAAAAGAAAAATTCAAGCATCCGCTCCTAAAGCCTGTTCTAGATTTCGCTACTGTATGGTTCGAGAAGTTTTATGATTCTATTACATTCCACGATCCATTAGCCGCTACCACAATATTTAATAATGATATCTGCACTTTTACTAAGGGAGATATCAATTTAGATATTGATGATAATGAGCATCCCGGCATTACAAGATGGAATCCGAATGATGAAGGAAAGCATGAAGTAGCTTTATCCGTTAATAAAGACAAATTCTTTGAAGAATATTTTAGCGTATTTAAGTGATGAAGTATTTTGTTACGATTATAATATTTATTGCTATAATAAGCTGCTCGGGCGGAGAGAGAAACGATAATGAAGTTCTCTTTTGGCATAGCTTTGTCCCCGCCACTCAATCCGCATTAAATAAGATGATCGAGAAATTTGAAAAAGAAAATCCCGGTATTCATATAAAAGCTCAATACGTTCCCACCGGAGATGCATTAGTCCAAAAATTAATTACTTCGATACAGAGCGGAACACAACCCGATATAGCATGGATCCATTCCGATTTTATCGATAAACTTATCGAAGGTGATGCGATATATGATATGGATCATTTTATCAAATCGAAGGAGGGATTATCTAAAGAAGAGACAGATGATTTTTTCCCTGAATTACTTAAATCGGCAATGTGGAACGGTAAGTTATACGCTCTACCAATGGAAGCAACTGTCTTAGCACTTCATTATAATAAGGATGCTTTTAAAGCAGCGGGATTAGACCCAAATACTCCACCCACTACATGGGATGAACTTTATGAGGCTGCGAAAAAATTAACGGTCGATAAAGACGGAGATGGTAAGATTGATCAATATGGTTTTTATATACCGGTGTTTCCTGCTTCGGGACAGCTTTCGATCTGGATGGTTTTGCAGTGGGAGCCTTTTGTTTGGCAGGCAGGCGGAAAAATTATTAATAACGAACAGACAAAATTATTGATCGATCAAGCTCCTTCGATAGAAGCACTTTCATTCTGGAAGAAGATGTTTGATATGATGCATTTTTCAGGTTTCACTCTTTCGCATGATCTCGGTTTTTCATCGGGAACTCTTGCTATGGTAATGGATGGACCTTGGAATCTACCCGTTTATAAAAAATTAAATAAATTCAGGTGGGGTATAACTTCACTTCCCGCCGGACCGAAAGATAAAGCTACTTATATAGCAGGAGAGCATCTTGCGATTTTTAAGAAATCTAATGTACCCGAGAAATCTTGGAAATTTGTAAAGTGGTTTATTCAGCCTGAAAATCAGGCACTTTTCTCCGAGCTTTCCGGATATCTTCCCGTTCGCAAATCAACTTTAGAATTGGAGAGTTATAAAAAATTCCTTTCCGAAGATAAATATATGAGTGCTTTTATCGATCAAATAAAAATAGCGAGAGCTCAATCGCCCATTGACCATTATAAAATTGAGATAAATCAAATTATTGCCGAAGCGGTGGAGCAGACAATTCTTGGCAATAAGGATGCAGCTGAAGTACTTAAAGAGCAGGCGCATAAAGGAAATAAGCTTTTAGAGAGTATAGCTAAATAAAAATTAGTGGGTCTATGTTTGAGCTTTTTAATAATCTGACTCCCATTATTTCATGTGAGGTTATTGCGAATTGTGAAATAGCAGAAAATAATTTTTAGTACGTTAGTTTTTTATAAGTGGCATATAGCAATTAGGTCGTTTCTTAATCAAAAAAAAATTTTTAAAGTAACTTCATATAGTTTACACAAATATGCGTTATGAAATATTTATAACTATTAAAATAATATAATAAACGGAGGTTAGAATGAGCACACATATATCGGAAGCACAAAAGAAACAATATCAAGAAGAAGGTTATTTCGTTCTTGAAAACGCAATCACACCCGAGCAATTGAAAGAGATGCAGGCTGAATGCGATACATTAATAAAAGCACAAGACGACGAGATGGAACGGACAGGCACCGATAAATTAGGACTTAGCCGCAAGAATAGCCGTTACTTCGTTTTCAATGCTTATAAGGATCGCCCTTACCTTGCGAAATTTTTATTCTCTGATCTAATGGCGGATCTTTGCAAAGCAACTATCGGAGATACTGCTTATCTTTTCTGGGAGCAATTTGTAGTTAAAGGTACGGATAAGAAGGGTGCTGAATTCGGTTGGCATCAAGATTCCGGTTACGTTGATGGAGACCATAAGTATTATGTGAATTTTTGGATTCCGCTCGATGATGTAAATGAAGAAAACGGAACGATATCGATTCTCCCTTATTCCAAGGCAGGTACCGATAAAAAGGTCGAACACGTTACTCAACCCGATGGCGATCGGCATGGTTATTTCGGGCAGGAGAAAGGCGAATTGATGAACGTTAAAGCCGGTTCTATTGTTGTCTTCTCGAGTGTTGCTTTCCATAGATCAGGAGCTAATAGTACCGATAGAATGAGACGTGCTTGGGCACTGCAATATTCTCCCGAAGTAATATTAGAGCCCGATGGATCGCTTAAAGGACTTGACGAAAAATTTTTAGAGAACGGAAAGAAATTAAAATAAAAACTTAATGAGGGAGTTATGAAAAAGATAGTAGTATTAATTTTCTTTGCAGCAATTAGTCAGATTTTTTCACAAACTTCCTCCGGTAAATTAGAGAAAGTATTTTCAGACGGGTTCTTCACCGAGGGACCCGTTTGCACAGATGACGGGAAAATATTTTTTACCGATCTAACCTTTACATCAGAAACCGATCTTCAGGCAGGTAATATTTGGCTTTATGATGCTAATACTGGTAAAACAATTCTTTATCGTTCTCCTAGCGGTATGGCTAATGGATTAGAAATTTATAAAGGTAATCTTTATGCATGCGAGGCTGCTGATTATGGTGGAAGAAGAATTACCGTTACCGATATTGCAACGGGGAGAGCAAAAATTTATGCCGCTTATTATAACGATAATCATTTCAATTCTCCTAATGATTTGGTATTCGATTCGAAAGGGAATTTATATTTTACCGATCCGCGTTATTCGGGGCATGAACCGATTGAACAGCCGGTAAACGGAGTTTATAAAGTTACTCCCGATAGAAAGGTGGAGCTTCTTACCGGAATGATATCCATGCCAAATGGTATCGGACTTTCTTCCGATGAAAAAATTCTTTATGTAGTTTGTAATGATGAGACCGATCCGGCAACAAATCCAAGCGATAAATTAAAAGGGAATTTCATTGCTAAATTTTTACTTCACGAGAATAGTCCGATGGAATATCTTGGTAAACTTGTTTCCTTTACATATCCAACAGGACCGGACGGAATACAAGTCGATTCGGAAGGAAATATCTGGGCTGCGATTCGTGAAGAAGCAGCTCCATATATTGGTAAATATGATCCGGAAGGGAATGAGTTATTCCGTATTCCACTTCCCGAAGTACCTTCTAATCTGTGCTTCGGTAAAGGAAAATTTAGTGATTATCTTTTTATCACTGCCGGCGGTTCACTATATAAATATAAACTGAAATAAAGGGTAATAAGATTAGGCATATTACTGCATGCAGTGGGTTTGGTAATATGTACCAATGGTAATCGAATATTGAAAATAATAAAGAGGTTTAACTCTTAGTGGCATATCGCATAAAGATAAAATGAAACGAATGGAAAATAAGAACATATAATGGGTTAAACCCGACGCAGCAAATTTTTAAATTATATACTGAACCAAAATGAAAAAAATATTTTTACTATTAATACTATTGACCGTAACGATTGTTTATTCGCAGGATAATAAGACGAAACCTTTCGCAGA
>CALDDL010000169.1 GCA_937936675.1 uncultured bacterium | reverse complement strand
CGTGTTCCCATAGAAAAAATAGAATTATGATAAATATTTTTCATTAGTATTTAAATACTTTGCCATCAGCAAGAACTTCTTGACTGTTCTTGTCATATTGAATGAATTTCTTCGTTCGCAATGCGGCAGTTGTCATTATATTAGCAACCGAATGATAGAAACCAGCTTCAACCGGACCATGAGGAGTTTTTCGATCACGAACTGATTCCATCCAATTTAGTATATGGGCTGAAGTCATTGGATCTGATCCTGTATTAGCATCAGTGATTGCTTTTGGCGCATTTGCCGAGAGGTCTAAATCAGCTAATTGATTTGATTTCATATTCATATCTTTTGCGAACTGTTCGGTTAATCCTCCATTAGCAGTTACCTTATTAGTATCAAGATTGAGTTCACCACCATTAGAATAATATATTTCTTTAACTCCACCTGCAGAATTATACATTCTTGATGAATAGACTACTTGGAAACCTTTATTCATATCATCTTCAGGACCGTAATCGAATACCGCTGTCATTGCATCAAAATTCTTTCTTCCGTCATTCCACATATAAATTCCACCATTAGCTGAAACCGATCGAGGGAAATTATAACCACTGAACCAGTGAACAGTATCTATTTGATGAGACATCCATTGACCGGGGATACCTGAGGAATAAGGCCAGAACAGTCGATACTCAACATATTTCCTTGGATCCCAATTTTCAAAGGGTCTATTAATTAAATAGCGTTTCCAATCAACATCTGTTTCTTTAATTGAAGAAACCAAATCAGGTCTTCTCCATCTTCCGGGCTGATTAACATTCCACGACATTTCGACCATCTTAATATCGCCGAATTTACCCGATTTAATAAAATCATTTGCTGCGTGATAATTTGATCCTGATCTTCTTTGAGAGCCAATCTGCAAAATTATACCTGATTCTTTTACTGCCTTAAGTGCGTTCCTATTATCTTCCATAGTTTCTGCAAATGGTTTTTCAACATAGGCATCTTTCTTATTTTTAGCGGCTTCAATTGCGTGGATTGCATGTTGAAAATCTGCCGTTGAGATTATTACTGCATCGATATCTTTATCATTATAAAGTTCATCATTATTTAGATATGTAACTACATCTTTATTGTACTTAGATTTAAAAAACTCTACTCCTTCATTTCTTCTTCTATCCCAGATATCGGATAAGCCTTTAATCTCAAAATTAAGACGCTCTGAATAACCCATAAATGGGGGAATTAAAGAATTTTTTGCACGATCGGAAAATCCAACCAGTCCCACTACAACCTTATCATTAGCACCAAGAATACGTGAATAACTTTTTGCTGAAATTGGCATCGAAGCTGCTGCTGCAAGTCCTGCTGCGGCAAATGCCGACTTCTTAATAAAATCTCTTCTTGTATCACCCATTACATACTCCTTTATAAAAAATTATAATTCATGTATTTTAATAGATCTAAACCAAACTTCATCACCATGATCTTGAAGTAAAATATTACCTTCAATTAGCTCACCGAAATTGGGCCAGTTTTTATATTTACTGAAAGCAACTAAAGCTCTCCACATCTGAGTGTTTCTTTCATATTCCACAGTCTTGAATCCATTAAGCCAATGTTCTACATGATTTCCTTTAACTACAATTTTTCCATTATTCCACATTCCAATTCCATTAAATCTTTTTCCAACTGCAGGGATTAGATCATATAAAGAAGCTAGAGTTCTATTTCCATTAACTCCCAATTTTGCATCCGGATGTTTTTCGTCATCTAATATCTGGTATTCACAACCGATTGCTGAACCTTCACCTTTGTTTAATTCAGGATCTACAAAATACTTTACACCACTATTAGCACCTTCTGTAATTCGGAATTCAAATTTTAATTCAAAATCTTTATATTTTTTAGTAGTAACAATATCACCGCCATTTGTAGATTCAGCACCACCGGATTTTAATACTTTTAGGATACCATTTTCAATCTCCCAACCTTTTGCAGGGAAATTATCGGATTTAGCACTTTTCCATCCTTCGGTGGTTTTTCCATCCCAAAGTAATTTCCATCCTATCATCTTCTCTATATCCGATAAAGTATTTGCTATATAATTATATTGAGGAATCTCTTTTTTATACGGAGTTAGATATTTATCAATATTCCCGGTCATTACTCTAATATCTTTCCACATTGCTTTAATGCCTTCTTTCGATTTATCTCCTTTAATATCATGAACCTGAAGAGCAATAAAACCACTAGAAGTAAGATCATCAAGAATATTAGCAGTTGGCACTCCATTTACCCAAGTTCGGATATTATTGCCTTTTGCTTCAATTCTAAGTTTGTTCCACTCATTTTGTTTGAATGCTTTCTTCCCTTTTGGATTTTCATCCATTGTGTAAAGCCAGCCCCTTCTTGCTTCATCATAAATTCCACCCGTCCACGCTCTTTCAGATGGATCAAATTCCACTTGATAACCATGCACTCGATAGTTTTTATAGTCTGCAAGACTTTCGCTTCTAATTTGAACTCCCGAATTTAATTGCGGATCAACTTTAAATTGAAGTTCAAGAATAAAATCTGAAAATTTTTCTTTTGTTGCTAAAAAAGTATTTGGAGTATTAAGTACTGCTTCACCTATTATTACACCGTCAGCTAAAGTATATTTTGCTTCGCCATTAAGTCGTTCCCAATTAGAAAGATCTTTGCCATTCGTTAAAGAACGCCATTGTTGCGCCGAAGTAGTCATCGAAGCAATTAAAAAAATAAATAATAACAAAAAACTCGAATATTTCATTGATATACCTGCACTCTATTTATTAATAAGTTTTTGAACTTCTACTGAAGCACTTAAAACTGCCCCCAAACCTCGAGGGTCGCTTGGGGGAGTTTTTCTTGATTGATAGAACTCAACATCATCTCCAATTCCGGTACCTTGACAGATACCATCTACAGTTCCATCTACATTAATTTTATTTATTACTCCTGACCATCCTTTAATTGCATAATTTTTGTATGATTCAGGCAGCCAGCCATTATTTATCCCTCTTGCGATAGCCATAACGAACATAGCTGAAGCAGAAGTCTCTTCAAATGTGGATTGATTATCAATTACCTGGTTCCATAATCCACTTTCATTCTGATACTTTATAAGTGCATTGATATGGTCTAAATAAATTTCTTTGATTTCATAATAATCTTTATCTGATTCAGAGAGAAAAGCAAGTGCCTCGCTAACAGCCCAGATAAACCAGCCATTTGCTCTTCCCCAATGGATGGGTGAATGTTCTTCGTTTTCGGAGAACCAACCATGAAAATATAAACCGGTTTCTTTATCTTTTAATTTTGCCGAAAATAATTTTATCTGTTTAATAGCTTCATTTAAAAATTTTTCGTCATTAGTTAGTTTTGCATATCGAAGAAGAAATGGGACACTCATAAAAAGATCATCAGCCCAGATGGACATTTTTTTGGGTTCAGGACGGCAGAATGTTCCATCTTCCAATCTTACCTGTTTATTCATAATATAATCAGAAATATCATCAAGAATAAAGCGAGACTCTTTATCTAGTCCTCTTAAATTAGCTTCTAAAATTGCAAGTGCCGGAGCACCTGTATCATCTAACATCATCTTTCTATATAATCGATTATTGAATCCTCCCTTTTCACTTAATACTTCATATTGGTACTTGAAGTAATTATAATTTTTTAACGTAACAGAGATGTTTTCTTTTATATAGTCTAAAAATTTTTGATCTTTTGATAAATCAAATAGATTAAACATACCTAAGAGCATTTGACCATTGGCATAATGCCATTCAAAATAAGAATGGGACTTAAATGGAACATTTTCTTTAATTACATCATTAAGAATTAGATTTGATTGTGGGATTATCCAACTAAAATATTTTTTATTATAAAGATAATTTTGAGAGAAAGAAATTTCCGGCGGCAGAACATCAGAGAAAATATCATTCTCAAATCCAATCACTAACCAATTAGAATTCGGTCTAAAATCTTTAAATAGGGATGAAACCGAAAAAAATATATCACTTTTTAATAGACCGTCATCATGAATAGGTGCTAAGGCTATTATTGCACCATCATTATTATTTGCCTTTATTAATATATCATTTGCACCTTTAGTTAATTGAGCTGTAAAATAATTCTTAAATTCATACATGCTATATGCAACATTGGTATAATTTAATGAATCACCCTTTCCTGAAAAAAACAATTCGCCGTTAATCCAAATTTCGAGGGCTGAACTTGAACTAACGCCGAATAAAACATCTTCTGCTTCTCCTGAAATAATTTTACTAAAAGCATAAACAACATTAGTAGATTTATTGGAAAAATTTTGTTCAAAATTAATTATCTGAAGACCGGAGGATGGCTTCTGTATTTCAGTATAGAACTCAAATGATGTATCATCGATTATTTTAGTTGCAACTCTTTTTCCAAAATCAATCGGACTTTGTGCAATAACTAATGAGTAACATAATAGAATAAAGAATATTTTTTTTATCATTATTAATGCCTATGTATAAAATTAGGAGCCCTTAAAAAGGACTCCTAATGGGAATAAAGAATTATTTAACTAACATCATTTTTTTGGAAATCGAGAAATTACCTGCATCCAATTTATAGATATAAATACCAGAAGAAACTGAACTACCATCATCAGCTCTTCCATTCCAAGTTGCAGAATAGATACCACTTTCCTGTAATTCATTTACAAGTGTTGCAACTTTTTGTCCTAACATATTATATACTGATAATTTCACGAAGCCTTTATCAGCGAGGGCATATTTAATATTAGTCGTTGGATTGAATGGATTCGGGTAATTTGCAAATAATTCATATCCTTCAGGAATTTGGGATGTTACTTCATCATTTACACCAACTTGAATATCAAACCAAGTTAAAGCACCAATCGGTTGATTGGAAGTACCCTTAGTATATAATACTGATGAGGTTGGATATGCAAAATTAAATGGAGATTGTGTTCCGCCATATTCAGGAGTTCCTCCGCCTCTATTCATATCCGGCTTTGGAGTAACATTTGCATCATAAAATCCGAGCATAACATCAACCGGAATCGGAGGCGCAACAGAAAATTTCACATTCTCATTAAGATTAGAAGCTAATGTGCCATTTTCAGTAGCGAATGCTATTGCAATTGAATCCATTGCAGGAGCGGCTATATATCCGGCAGGATAGTTACTAGATAATTCAGGACTTAGATAGAAATTATTATTCTTTATATCAAGTATTTGTTTAATACCTTGGTTTATATAATCTGCACCAAGTGCACTTGTTTCAACAACTTCACTTGGAGCTGTATTAGTTGATAGGTTTCCTAAGAATGCACAATTATAAAATAAATTATTTGTAATGTGGGCTTCAATAGCCTCTCCAATTGTAACACCGCGTTGAGCAATATTCACTAATGTATTATGATTAATTCTAACATATTTAATAATCCCGCCACCATCTCTAAGAATGCGGCTTGTAAGATTATAAAATGTATTATTTTCCATAATTAATGTATCAATGGCATTTCCTCTATCATCGACACCGCGACCGTTATCAGGACTTGCCATTTCTCCAATATTACTAATTATTGAATTTGTAATAAAAATTTTAGTGAATTTGGAATCAACTCGAATAGCAGATTGAATATCTCTATCCATTTGACTATTCTTTATAACTAAACGAACATTATCTGCACTTACTCTGATAATATTTTGTAACAATTTACTTTGTTCATCAAGATTAGTAATATAAACACCGTCCAAAGTCAAATTACCCTTAATTTGGAAAGGTCTATTAGAAACGCCACCTGATATTACAGCCGGTCTTATTACAGGTCTTTGAAAACCACCTGCTTCTGCTCTTATATGAAGATGATATCCGGAATTGGTGATTTGTGCAGTTAATAAATAATATCCATCTTTTTCTAATTCATAAATAGTATTTGGATCTACTCTTGCGCCGGTGGCAGTTGTATCCCCGGCAATTGCATCATTGAGCGTTCCGACTCCTGAAGAAACTTTTACAACACGCTGTGCTTCAATATTCGAAACAGCGGTGAATAAAAAGAATACAAATGTAAACGTCAATATTGATAGTACTCTTTGTTTCATAATTACCTCATTTGTTTTGTGATAGCTGTGTTTTGTTATTTATAAATAATTAAAACTCATATTTGATCCCCAGATCTGCTGTCCACCCAAAGTATTCTTCTTTTGTAGGATATGATTCTAATCCAAGATAAGAACCTTCCGGAAGATTAGTGAAATTATTCAGATTGAATTGTAGAGCTAAATTTTTAAGCAATTTATATTGAGCCGCAAAATCCCAACGAACAAATGCATCCGAGTAACCATCAAGTTCAGCACGCTGTCCAATAATTTGAAGAGCTGATCCCTGATAGATAAGAGAAACACGACCCGAGAAATCGCCTTTTTCATATCCAAAAGTAAAATTTGCAATATGTTCTGCCTGCCCGGGCATACGAGCTTCTCTTACTGAATCAATAAATGTGAAATTAAACGGTGGTCTTGGATTCCTCTTCCCTGCAACAAGATATGGGAAGAATGTTTTTGAATCAATATAAGAATAATTAGCATATAAGACTATACCGTCAAAGGGCTCGGGTAAAAATCTTAAATTTGTTTGTACTTCTATTTCAAGTCCCTTTACCTCTGTATCATATTTTGAATTCTCCGGTGATACCAAAGTATATCCAACGGTAGGACCCGGAGTAGTAATTCGACTTGTTCTTAAATAATCGATATCTCTGAGTTTTTTATAATATCCGCCTATTCCTACTAAACCAAAATTACCATAGAAAGTTAAATAAGCATCATAGTTCCATACTTTAGTATGCTTTAAGTATGGTTCTCCTCTTTCGATTGTACCTTCAAAAGAGAGAACTCGCTCCCATGGCACTAAATTAAAATAATCGGGACGAGAAAGGGTCTTAGTAAAAGCTAATCTTAAGTCCATCCATCTTGTAAAGTTATATTTTATATGTATCATCGGAAGAAATTCATTATAACCAACCGTGCCCACTGTATCTTTTGAATTGGTTAATTGTACGATACCATCTTCATCAACTTTAGCTTGACCGAATTTGCTTTTGTAAGAAGTAACCGTTCTTTCTACACGAAAACCGGGAAGAATCATCAAATCGGGACCGACATTGATTTCAGACATTAGATAACCTGCATAAACAGATTCTCCTGCTTCATAATCCTCTAAATCAAATGCATGGTTATTAACGTAGCTGCTCCAATATTTATTTTTGAAAGCTTCCAATTTGTCTCTGTCAAGTGGCTTTGCCGGTCCGAATTCATATTGACCATTTAAGAAATCATCAATTGTATATGATTCATCATAAAAATTACTGATCTTAATTTTCCCTTCTCTTGTTGTTGCAAAATCACCGGGATTAGCTTTACCAATATTATCAATAGTAAAAGCTAAGGTCATAAATTGTCCTTTATCAAGAGTACGATTTTTATCTCGAATTTTACCGCCGAATTTAATTTCGCCGGTTATATCGGCAAAAAGAGAAAACGGCATTTTTATATCAAACTGTCCGGTAAAATCTTTATCCTTTGAAGTCTCTGAATCAATAAAATCTTGTTTAAAAATAGTCTCTTCGAGATTATTTTTTGCTCCCAGAGGGATTAATTTTGGACCTTTATTAGCAACTAAATCAGCATTGAAAGCCCCAATTTCCCTGAACTGCGAATCATGCGAAAAAGGCATATCACTACCTGAATAAGAATATGATCCCTGCCAAGATAAATTAAACCAACCGAAATTATGCTTTCCACTAAGAGAATTAGTAAACATATCAATATTAATTTCTCTATTCCTTAACCAATATTCTACATAAGCTGCATCAACACGATATCTTTTTCTTCTTCTTACTTCATCACGGTCGGTTCTTCCATAGAGAGAACTGAGCATAATCTCGCCATTCTCTAATTCATAATCCATAACTAAACTAGCACCAAATCGATCTCTTATTTCTCGTCTATCACCAAGATTTAAATTTCCAACAATAATTTTTGAAGCGGAGGCATTTTTATTTTCACTATCAAATAAATAAGATGCGTCAAGAATATCACTTCCTCTATTTGCACGTTGAATATTTCCGGTTAATAACACGCCAAGCTTATTTTCTAAGAATCTATTGCTGACCGCAAAATTACCACGATAGTTATCATAAGCTTTATCTTGGTTAATATATCCGCCTTGCAACTTTAAACTTGAGTTCAATCCAGTATCAGCTTTTTTGACTTGAAAATTAACAGTTCCACCAACAGCATCGGCATCTAAATCCGGTGTTAATGCTTTGAAAACTTCTATACCTGCAAGCATATCTGAGGAGAGCATGCTTAGATCAACTGACCGATTTTGAGCATCAGTTGCAGGAATTCTTTGACCATTGACTGTAACAGAATTGAATTTCGGAGAGAGACCTCTTACGACTAATTTAGTTCCTTCGCCTGCATCTCTTTGGATAGAAATGCCGGGGAGTCTTCCGACTGATTCGGCTGCATTTTGATCCGGTAATTCTTCAATTCGATCTTTAGAAACTACGTTTACAATTTTATTGGAACTTAACTGCTGATTGATTGCTGCGGCTTGTCCTTGTAGCTGAGCTGTTACAATTACTTCCTGACCTGCAACAGCTTCAAGATCTAATTTAGTATCTACTCTTGTGGTTTTTCCTGATAAAATAACAACCTTAATACTATCTGTTCGATAACCAAGATACTTAAAAACAATAACTTGATTTCCGGCAGGAACTCTTGAAAGACGATATTTTCCTTCCATATCAGTTGTAGTTCCAATTGAAGTTCCTGCAACCATAATATTAGTGCCCCATAATGGCGATCCATCAGCCCCGTCAGTAATCTTTCCCGTAACTTCGCCGGATTGTGCTAAATTAATTGATGTGCAAGTAATAAATAATAGTAGAGTATTTAGTAGCATTCTTAACTTCATCTAACCTCCTAATACGATTATTTTTTTTAATCGAATTGTACTTGAAGTGCTTAAAGCATTACTTAAACGTTAATTAAAATTGGTCAATTTATTATAAAGTGTCAAGTCAATTCGTACATTTTTTTTAATTTTTTGCTTTAGTTTTTAATGATTTTTATAACTGATTCTTTTTTAGCAGGAATTAAAAGAGTAATTTCCTCTCCCCTTTTAGAAATTATTATATTGTTTACCATTACATCATTAATAAAAATATTGTAGGTTCCATTTTCTAATAACCAAGGACGGAGGGTAAATTCCTTATCTTTATTACCTGCATAATATGTATTTATTATCAAACTATCATTATCAAATTTTTCTAGAACGATTGCTAACTTATTATCTGTATCTTGCCAACTGGCGGCATAGAAAGGAGAACCGCCTTCTGGTGAACCATCACCGGAAATCATTGCTCTTAATTCGGTTGTTCCAGGAATCCTAACTCGATCCGTATGCATTACCATATCGGTCCTTAAAGGTGTATTATATCTAAGTGTAGTTAGTAATTCATTCAATCCCTTCTCAAGATTTCTCTTATCTCCGGTCATTAAATAACGAATATAATAGGAAGCATATTTAGAAATCATGTCATCATATTTCTTATCATTTTTAAGAAGTCTCCAAATTTGAACAGAATTCCAAAATCCATCTTCATTCATTAAATTTTGGGCTGCCCATTCTTCAGAACCTTCTAAAAATTTTCCATCTTTTAAGTTCACTCCCTTTTTGATTAATTTATCAATTAGTTCTAATGATAATTCTAGGGGCAATAATAGTGAATCATCTTTTGTTAGAGTATAAGTAAAAACAAGATTATCTAAAATTTTACTTCCTGAACTATGAGACCAGTCATAATAACTCCACATCATATTAGCTTTATACCAATTAGGCTCGTCTCCATTTATTGCTTCATCATAATATCTTATTGATGGCGGAATAATTCCGAGAGGTTTTCCTTTTTCGGTTTTTAACGATGCGCTAAGCCACGCTTTAGACCATTGTTCTAATAAAGAGATATATTGAGTGTCTTGAGTAGCCCATGCAAGAAAGCGCAAAGGCTTAATTGCCCGTGCATTATAATCAACATCTCTATTACGCGGAGGACGTTCATCAATTTGAGTGGAACTATACCAGCCCGATTTGAAGAATCTGCGTCCAAATTTATTTTTCACAGACCATAAATTCTTAAAATGTTCTGCAGTGTATTCTAATCTCGAAAGATATGTCGTACTGCTATCTATCAAAATTAATTCGGGTGTGGAATCAGCAATAAACTCAGCCGAATGTTCGACATCTAAAATATTTTTTGAATATCCTTTAAATACTCCGGGGCTATTCCAAATTGCGTCTGCTAATTTAGTCCATCCTTTAATTACATTTTTATTTCCATAAAGAAGAAGAGGCGACCACTCGCGGAGTATCTCAACGTCATCATCAATCTTTCCGCCTAATTCGCCATTAGGAGCTTGTTTCTTATTAACCCACCAATCCACTTCATTACTTAGTCTGCAAATCGCTTCAAGTTGTAATGCCGCCCATTTGGGAATTTTTGGATCTTCTTTATAAATATCACAATATGAGGGGGAATAAATTAATTCGCCATTTAGCATTCTGAGTATCTCGTCATTCGGGTAGAGCTTTAATAAATCTGAAAAATCTTTTAAATAAATTTCCCTCTGGTAATTTCCACCCCTCTCTAATACTAAGTCATAAGATGTTTTTCCTCTCAACCATACAGCTCTTTCTCTTAATAAATTATTCTTACTCGAAGCATTTTCAATTTGAGTATCAGCAAGAAATAAAACTTGGTGCATTCGATCAAAAATAGAATATCCCGTTAAGTCCTTGACCCATTCCCATCCTTGCTGATTATGAAATCTCTCTGCTTCACTTAGCAGCGAAACTTGAATATACCAGTAAAGATAATATGGATCGTTTTTTAAGAATCTAAGACGGCTTTCTAAAATCAATTTTAGGTCATTCAAATCGATATTAGAATTATAGACGCCAGCTAGTGATATTTTTTCAGATATAGGTCTTTGATTTTCTATCTCTTTTATTTCTTTTGGAATTATTGAAAATCCGAGTAATCGAATTGAGTCAGCTTCTCCCTTCCAAAATAGTTCATTTACCGAATCGGTCGATTGAAATTCGGTATTTATTACCCGATACTGCGAGATAAATCTTATCTGCCCTTCTTCATCTTCTTTTAATTTATGCTGAACAATTTTTTTATCTGTTCCGTTTACAAATATTTTTGATGTGCCATCTTTATCATAACCTACTTCAATCCAATAAGTTAATAAGTAATTACCCTTAGGAAGATCAATTTTGAACTTAATCTCTTTATCGGTAATACCATCATAAGTAAGTGAATTTCTTACTGAACGGATATAAAGTAGATCTCTTTGAAATTGATTTTTATATTCTTTATCCCAACCGCTTTTATTATTTAATGAATAAAGTTGATCTCCTGGTAAAGAAATACTGAATTCAGTTTTATCTGTTTCTTTAGTTCCAATGTCAAAAAAATAGACTTTTTCTTGAGCAAAAATTAAACTACCGAAAAAGAGAATTAAGAAAAGGAATTTTGTTTTCACTTTTATACCGATGGAATTATTTAAAATTTATTTTATTAGCTGCATCAAAATCAAGAAACATTTTAGCATTCTTATGTGTTCGAAGAATTGAAGCAGGGCATTTGGTAGAAATCTCTCCATAAATAGTATCTCTAACGGCATCAGACTTTCTAATTCCGGGGACAACAACAGAAAGATAATCAGCAGAGAGTAATGCCGGTATCGTTAATGTAATTGCATCATTAGGAACATCTGCGACAGTCGGGAAGCATCCGTCAAAAACTTGCTGAACTTTGCATTTCTCTTCGAGTTCAACAGTCTTTACCCATTTAGGATCATTAAAATCAGCAACCGGTGGATCATTAAATGCTATATGACCATTTTCTCCTATTCCCATAAATACAATATCAATTGGAGCTTCTTTCAATAATTTTTCATATTCGGAACACACTTCATCCGGATCTTTTTGATATGTATCAATATAACTAACGGATGCGAACGGTTTTTTGCTAAATATTTTATTCTTTAGCCAATTTGCAAATGACTGCGGTGAATCAGGGGATATCCCTGAATATTCATCCATGTGGAATGCGTGAATTCTGTTCCACTCAATATCATCTCTTAATAATATATTTTCCAAAAATTCGTTCTGTGAAGGTGCAGCAGCAAATACTGCCCTTAAACTTTCTTTCTCGGATAATATTTTTTTAATTATTGCCGCTGAGTAATCAGCAGCAGCTTTACCCATTTCTTCTCTTGTGGGATAAATATTCACATCTAATTTTTCTTTAGTAATCTTGTACATATTTTTTACTCATTCTTAGTTTAAATAAATTGTATAACGATTTTTACTATTTCTTACTTTGATTTCAGGCAGGCGAAAAGAAAAAATCCAGTCCCCCTTAGTCTGATAACTCTTAATTAATAAATTGTTTTTCCCTTTGATTAAGGGAATCTTTACTTTATGCTCGTCGGGAATAAATTGATCTGTACCAGTAAAAGCAGCAACCTTATTACCATTAATAAATACTTCACATTTTTCATCCGCTCCTATTGAAGCATTAACTGAAACCGACGAATCAGAGAATATATTTGCAAAAGAATAAATTACGCCTTCTTGATTTTTAGTATTAAATATTTTTGAAATATTTATTATATCAGGATATTCCGATACTAAACGTCTCCAACGATATTTTAAAGAATCAATAAAAAATTCTTGTGTTACTCTTGGTTCTGCTACTTTTTCGCCCCCCATATCTTTTAGAAGATCACCTGAATAATCAGACAAATTTAATATTGGTTGTATTATCATCCATTCTTGAAAATATTTCCCCGGTAATTCAGAAATATTTAATGAACTACTTTCTAATGGATTTAACGTTCTATCGGTATCAAACATTTTTAGTGAAGTATATAAATCATTTTTTACTCTCTCAAAATTTATGGCTTCATTTTTATATTTATCAGTTATTTTGTTTAAGGCATAAGTATGATTTTCCTTTAACCACATGTAAGAATAATTATCAATCACCTTATTCTGGCGTTCGATTATTTTATTAATTATAGATACTCCCTCAACTAACTTCTCTCTGGCTTCGAATGGTTTATTGAAAACAATTCTTAAAGCATTTTTATAATTGTCTGCAATTTTTATTAAATCAATTCTTTTAAATGCTTCGGAACGATATATATCGATTACCAATTGTAGATATTCTTTTAATTCATAATTTGAACTGAGCTTAATATTATTCAACTCATTTTGAGCATTAGTTAAAACGGAGATGACTGAATCCAAATCTACCTTTGATATTTTGAGTTCTTCACCTTTTTCAGGGACAAGCTTATTCCATAATATTTTATCCGTCATTCCGTCTGTTAGTTCAAATTTTTCTAACTCATTCAACTTGTGGATTGTTTTAGTATATGAATCATTTATTGAACCAAGCACACCGCGATTGAATCTATAATCATATTCATCAATTTTCTTAGGTGAGCAGTTCCAACTTTGTTCCGCTCCAAAAGCAACACCATACCAATCGTTATTAAAAAGTGCAGTTCCTGCATCGTCCCAAATACAATTAAGAACTCCAATGGCTCCGTTTGCTAATCCATCTCTCGTGAAATTATTAATATTAGTGATTGCTCTTCCAAACTGAGGAAGAATCTTATTTGAATTTAGAACTCCGGGACATACAATAAATTCTAGTCCTGCATTCTTAATAGGTAAGATAAATTTTAGAAAGTCCTCCTGAGCATCATAATTCCAAGTTCCTATTAAAATATCCTTAGGAATTCTTTCGAGCAAAGAAGGATGTTCAAGAAGAATATCCCCCCACATTGACATTCTTATGCCCTTCATTTTTAAAATATCATAAAGACGCATAATATGACGATAATAGACTTCGGCATAACCGAGGCTATCTACTAATTTTTTTGAATCTTCTTTTCCGAGATCAAAAGTTTCATCCAAATCCACACTAAAAAATAATTTACTAAAAGCAGGTATCATCTCAGAATATATATCTTCTAAGAATCGGTAACTTTCTTCTTTTACAGGAGAAATCAAAGTACCACTTTCTCCTAGGTGAGCATATTCGGGAATAGATAAAATCTTTTCAAAATGACCGAATGATTGAAAACTGCCAATCAATTCAATATTGTAAAGTTTTGCATATTCAGTAATCTCTTTCCATTCTTCAATCGTATAGGAGCCATCATCGGGAGCTATCTTAGGATGTTTTTTTGTTTTTACTACATGCTCAATATAATGCATCATAAAATTAATTTTCATTTCAGAAAATTTTCTTATCTGTGACTTCATAAAGTCCATTGTTGGAATAGGTCCACGGCTAATATCATCCATTATTCCTCGCAGTATAAACGAGGGGTAATCTTTGATCTCTATTCCTTGTAGATAATTATTTTCTGAACCATTTATAATTTGCTTAAGTGACTGAATTCCATAAAAAAGTCCTTTAGGATTATTTGCGGCAATAAGTATCATATCATTTTTAATTTGTAGCTGATAGCCATCGGTAGGTATTGAATTATCAATCTCTAATCCAGCACTCGTACACAATTTTGAAAAGGTCTTATCAAGTGAAGGGATACCTATATGGATTATTTTTTCTGATAGTGCATTTTTCTTTATTTCTAAATTTCTCTTTTTTAGGATATCGATTAAATCATTAGTTAAATTGCTGAGTGGTTTATTATCCTCGATATAAAGATTCACCGCTATTGGTTTATTATCTAGAATAAACCTTGTCTCGAGAAAATTATAGTGCTGAGGTTCAGGAACAATAGTAACTTTACTCTGAGCATTTAAGACTATCAACGAGATAAAAAATAGACCTATAAAATATTTCATTTTGTGAACCAATTATTTACTAAAAATTGAGCTGAATTAATATATGCATCATCTAAGTTACTCACACCCGATTCATCTCCGCCTATATCTAAACCAATATATCCATCATACTCTATTGCTTTGAGAGCTGTAAAAAAATTATTCCAATTTATTTTTCCATTTCCTGCCTCAAGATGTTCTACTTTATTGCCGCCGTTATCAGAAAAATGGATGTAATCAATATGCCCTTTTAATTTATACAAAGAGAGAGGAAGATTTTCCTTGATAGCAAATAAATTAGCAGTATCGAAATTAAAACGGAGATTTTCTCTGCCTACGGAATTATAAAAATGGAGAAAGCTATCTGCCGTATTTATTAACACGCCCGATGCCGGATGAAGTTGATAAGTTAGATCATAGTTTGATGCGATATCACAAAGATTTCTAAATGTTGATACAAGCATTTCATAATATTCTTTCCAATCAAAATTATCGGGCAGGGATGCAGATTGAAGTGATTCTTCTTCATAATGTCTTATTACAGGAATATCTTCGGGGAATATATAAGGTGGAATTGGCGAATTATCCAATACACCTTTAGCACCACAAATTGCGGCTGTCTCGCATCCGAGTTTAAACAGACCGATATTTTTTTCTCTCTCCTTTTGTTCAGATGAAGAAAGTCCCGGGAGTACTACGCAAAAATATGGAAGTGTTAATCCATTATCGTCCAATAATGTTTTTATTTTATATCTAAGGTTATAAACTTTTTTCAAATGTTCTTCTCTAATACCTTCGAGCTCTATTGTAGTAAAACCAAGCGAAGCCATTTCTTCGATATATTTAAGTGTATCTTCAGCAGGTGGAGGATATCCATATTTGGTTATTGAATAGAGATAAGTGCAAATTATTTTTGAATTGAATTTTTTCATAGTGTTTCAATAATCCCAATGGCTCCAACATAAGCCATATATACTGTAAATAATGTAATTAATGAGATACCTATATTTGTTGCTAGTGAAATTTTATGCTCTCCCATTAATTCTTCTTTATTTAATAGATATTGCATAAAGATTAGAATAAGAGGAGTGGCAATTAAAGCTAATGCCTGCGACATAATCATAATAGAAACAGGTCGTCCGCCAAATATCGGAACAAACATTCCTAATGCCGCATAAAAAAGTACTATTCCCCTGTTTCTCCATTTATTCAGATCTAATTTCTCTTGATTATAATCCGAAAGGAGTAAAGGAACCAACATATAGTGCGGAAATAATGATGAAAGTCCCGCCGCTATAATACCGGTAACGAAAATTGTAATAGCAAATCTGCCAGCAAGCGGTTCTAGAGTTTTTACCATATCAACTGCATTTTCAACATGGATACCAAGCGGATATAAAGTACCGGCTGCCGCTGCCATAATTGAAATGCTCAAAATAAACATAAGACTAATTGAAAGAAGAGCATCTTTCTTTTCGGCAGCACTGTCTTCGATAGTCCAGCCTTTTTGTTTTATAGTTGCCGAGCGTGTAATAAATAATATACCTCCCATTGTAGTCCCTATCATACCGGCAACAACCAACCCGGCATTATTATCATCGGGTATATTTGGCATCAATCCTTTTATTACAGCACCGGCATCCGGTATAACCATAAAAGTAGTAAGTACAAAACATGTGCCCATAATACCAACAAGAACCGCCAATATAACTTCAATTTTGGTATAATAACCGGTGAACAAAAAATATACTAAAAGTACTGCGAAGAAGATAGCAATTGGAAACATACCAATTCCCGCACCGGATGATGTAATCGGTTTTGTCCATTCATTAGTAACTTCACTTAATACAGCCATTACTCCAATACTAGAAATCATTTCTGATATGATAAGAGTGGCAAGGACAAAATATGCAGCTCCTTTTCCTATATGTTTTTTAAAACTATAAAGAACTGTTTCACCCGTAACTAGAGTAAAACGGCTGAAAACAACAATAAGGAAATAGGTGAAAAGACATGAAAGGAATACTGCCCATGTAAGCATCATGCCATGCGAAGCTCCTGCAGATGCCATTGTAGTAACGCTGCCTGTACCAATATTATATCCGACAAGGAATAGACCAGGACCAAAGGAAGCAGCTAGAATCAAAATTTTCTTATAGAGATTTTTCATAATTATTTCTCATTAGAAAGATATTTATAGTTCAGATAATCAGCTAAAAATCGCATTCCAAATGCAGTACCAACATCTCTCTGCGTTAACCATACTTTACCCGATTTTCTTCTAGTGCGTGTATCTATTACAGCTCCACGTATATTAGGATCAGGATGATTAACTGAAAATTGATTCTTTACTATCCAATTAACCGACTGCTCAACATTAGGAATAAATTCATCGCCTACACCATATTTAATTAATTGAATCCAGAGAAGTCCGGCGAATGCAGTAGCAGAACCGGTAATCGAATTTTCGTTATATCTGCCATCGATATAATTTACATAATAGATTGTTCCATCTTTCTTTTGAGCTTTTGCGAACATTAATAAAGTTTTCTTTGCTGCATCTAGATATCTTTTATCTTTTGTAAATTCATACCCTTTAATCAATGATTCAGCATACCAAAGATTAAAACGGGGATGATAACTTCCCTCTGCTTTATCGTTCGGCATAAAATCCATCCATAGACCTTCGGGTCCCTGCTTCTCTACAAGACTTTCACATAAATCAATAAATATCTTTTTATATTTTTCATTCTTAGTAAATTTATACATATCAAGAAATAAGTAACCTTCGTTATTCGGTCTAGCAACATCGAAAAGAGTTTGTTCTTTTTTATCTTTCCAGAATGGACTGTTTTGTTTCATTACTTCACCTGTTACAGGATCAACGTTATCATAAAATATTTTATGCTCTGGAACGTACATATTATTGAGCATCCACTCACCTGCACGAGTAGCCACTTCGGCATATTTATTATCTTTAGATACTCTGGCTAATTCAAAGATTCCATTAGTACCATCTGAGATTGTTGCAAATACAATATTTTCTATACCATCTCCATGAATGGCATTTAACATTCCGTTCAATTTTGGATTATCTTTTATTTCAAGAGAGCACCACCAATCCCCTGCTCTTTTCGCCTGTTCAAGGTAGTACTCGTTTTTTGTAATCTTGTATGCTTCCAAAAGTCCATAAATTAATTGACCTGTATGCCATGGCGGTTCGTAGAAATACCATTTGCCTTCAATTAAATTATAATCACAACGTGATTTTCCATCTTCATCAAGAAGTACTTCAGTAGCATTAAAGGCAGCATCTTTGAGAGCTTGAATGATCTCTTCTTTTTTATTTGAATCGGATTGAGAGAAAATATTGTTAGATATGAACAGTATAAGGATAAGAGCAAAGAAACATTTTTTCATTTTTGTATTCCTTGTATTTTCTTCTATGTTGATTAAAGAAAAAATAATAAATTAAATATGATAGAAAACTCTTTTTTCTTGATAAGAATCTTTTTAATTTAACGTTTACTTAATGCTTTATCTAACTTAGTTAATTTATTTTTAAAAAGGAACTGAAAAAGAAATAATAAAATAATCTTTTTAATGGAGGAAAATTTGAAAAAGGGACTCAAAATATGGCATGTAGGTAATTGGTGCGTACATACTGGACAAAAATATGTAGAATCGCCATTTCAATCACCATCAAAGGGAGTAGAGATTCTAAATTATGCACAACCGCTAATCAATGCATTAAAAGCTATTCCGGATGCAGATGTAATTTCTGAACCGAGTTGGGACCTTTATAATATGTCTCCTGAAAAATTTAATGAAAGATTAGAATGGGCAACTTCTATAATACTGGCAGATGTGGAAACGAAATGCTTAATGCTTCACCCTGATTTTTTCACAAGAGGTAAGTGGGGAGATAAACCTATTACGTTCCCCGATCGATTTGATCTACTTAAAAAGTGGGTTAATAAGGGTGGCCATTTTCATATGAATGGCGGTTGGTATAGTTTTACAGGCGAGCTTGGGAAAGGAGGCTGGAGGAGATCGCGTATGCATGATATATTCCCTATTGAATGTCTTGAATATGATGATTTGATAGAATCAACTGATGGTTATGAAGTAAAATGTTTTAATGAAAATCATCCTATGGTAAAAGGAATTGATTTTGCAACCATTCCTCCGCTACTTGGTTTTAATGAAACGAAAGAGATTAAGGAAGCCGAAACTTTAGTGAAAATTAATTATCAAGGAACTTGGTATCCTCTGCTTGCATTAAGAAAAATCGGTAAAGGATACACTACCGGTTGGATGACAGGTGCAAGTCCTCATTGGGGAATAAATTTTATGAAATGGGAAGAATACAATAAATTCTGGCAGCAGGTATTTAGTGCTGAAATATAAATTAATCTAAAGGCAAATTATGCCCGAGAATTTAAATTACATCGATTGGGGGATAATTGCCCTATATTTTGCTTTATCGTTGATAGTTGGATTGTGGTCTTCAAAAAAAGCAAGCGAAAGCTCTACTGAATTTTTCTTGTCAGGAAGAGGAATGCCGTGGTGGCTTTTAGGTTTTTCAATGGTTGCCACGACTTTTTCAATCGATACTCCAAACTTAATATCTGATATAGTTCGGCAAAATGGTGTAGCTGGAAACTGGGTCTGGTGGGCTTTCCTTCTCACAGGTATGCTTACTGTTTTTATTTATTCAAAACTATGGCGCCGCTCACAAGTAATGACCGATATTGAATTTTATGAACTACGTTATAGCGGAAAAGGAGCAGCGTTCCTAAGAGGTTTTCGTGCGATCTATCTTGGAGTTTTTTTTAATGTAACAATTATGGCTTCGGTAACTCTGGCAGCTATAAAAGTTGGAGGTATAATGTTAGGTCTTTCTCCTCTCCAAGTAATTTTAATTGCCGGAGGTATCACGGTTATTTATAGTTCACTGGGCGGGTTGATGGGCGTTCTACTTACTGACTTTGTTCAATTTATAATTGCTATGATTGGTGCAGTGATAGCTGCATATATTTCATTGGATCATGTAAAAGTAGGAGGACTTCAAAACCTACTTTCGAATGAAGCCATAAAAGGTAAGCTTTCTTTTTTACCTGATTTTAATAATTGGGAAGCAGCATTAATGGTATTTATCATTCCGATTGCCATTCAATGGTGGAGCGTATGGTATCCGGGAGCAGAACCGGGTGGTGGCGGATATATTGCTCAAAGAATGCTTGCTGCAAAGGACGAAAAACATGCCATGGGAGCAACACTATTTTTTAATTTTGCTCATTATGCCCTTAGACCTTGGCCTTGGATCATTGTAGCTCTTTGTTCAATATTAGTATTTCCAACTCTAGCAGATATTCAAAAAGCATTCCCACATGTCGATCCTTCTATCATCGGTCATGATATGGCTTATCCGGCAATGCTTACCTATCTACCTAATGGAATACTTGGAATTGTAATTGCGTCATTGATTGCTGCTTATATGTCAACAATGTCCACAAGTCTTAATTGGGGTGCTTCTTATATTGTTAATGATTTTTATAAAAGATTTCTAAAACCGGAAGCATCAGAAAAAGAATTAGTCCGTATCGGAAGATATTCCATTCTCGTTATGATGATCTTGGCAAGTTCTTTCGCATTATTTTTGGAAAGTGCTTTGCATGGTTTTAATGTACTATTGCAAATTGGAGCAGGAACAGGATTATTATTTATTCTAAGATGGTTTTGGTATAGAATTAATCCGGCGAGTGAGATTACGGCAATGATTGTTTCTTTTATCATTGCGATAGTTTTTTTATTTGTTAAGACTTTCAATACTTATCAACAGCTTATTATTGGTGTTATGATTACAACAATTGCTTGGATTGTAATTACGATAATTACCAAGCCAAGCGACATGAATACATTAGTAAAATTTTATAAATTAGTTAGACCGGGCAGAATAGGATGGAGCAAAGTGATAGCTTATGCTAGAGAAAATGGGATTACAATTTCTGGCGAAGAACAAAGATCTGTTTTGCCTTTAGGAATTATCGGTATGCTTATTGGATGTATTGCGGTTTACAGCTTTTTATTTGCTATAGGTTACTGGGTTTATATGCAAATATTACCTGCAATATTCCTAACAATAAGTACGGCAATTTTTTCAATTTTACTTTTTTTTGTGTGGAATAAAATCAATCAAACAAAATAATTAAAGAGAGATTATGACTTCAAAAGAAAGAATGATAAGTGCAATGAATTTAGAAGTACCGGATAGAATTCCGGTTATGGCTCAATTCAGTATCGGCTTTATGCTTCAACAGCTCAATGTCTCTCCTTCCGAATTTTGGTTTGATAAAAATGTTTTTAAAAATGGATTACTGAAATTAAGAGAAGATTTCGGTTTCGATGGAATATTGGTTAGTTTGTTTGGTCATGATCCAAATTGGAAATCTCACGTAAAGAGGATAGAAAAAAAAGAAACAGAAGAAATAGTCGTATGGGATAATGGAGATATTATAACTTGTCCAAATAATGATTTGCCAATTTATAATTTCTCGCACGAAATTGATAGAACAGATATTGATTATCTTATAGCTAATCATCTTCCAAATAAATTAAATTATATTCCTGTTTCGCAGAATCTTCCTTTCTATATAAATGAACAGCATAAACTAGATATTCTAAAAGAGATCGTCTCTGAAGCAGATAATAAATATTCTATACACGGAGAGATTACTTCTCCATTCGATTATTATTTAGATTTGACGGGACATCAAGATGGACTTATTCATTTGATTGATTATCCCGATAAATGCAAATTAATTTTGGGACATTTTACTAAACTTATCAAAGAATTAGCATTAGAGATGTGTGAGACCGGAATTGATGCAATAAAAGTTTCTTCTCCGTTTGCAGGAGCCGGATTCATTTCACCCGATGATTACAGAGAATTTGTTCTTCCTTTTGAAAAGGAAATAGCTCAAGCTGTAAGGGAAAAAGGAGTTTTTATTTATACGCATACTTGTGGAGCGATAAATGACCGTCTCGAGATTATGTTCGAAAGCGGTATTAATGGAATTGAATGCCTCGATCCTGAACCGATTGGAGATGTTCAGCTCGAAGATGCACTGAAGCGCCTGAACGGAAAAGGATTCGTTAAAGGGAATGCTGATCCTGTTGCTCTTTTAATGAACGAGAATTCAAATGAACTTAAGGAAGATTTGAAAAATAGAGTGGAATTAGGTAAAAAGAATAGGGGTTTTATTCTAAGTACTGCATGCTCAATTGCCCCTGCTACACCAAAAGAAAATATTTTATTGATGAAAGAAGCTGTTGATAGGTGGGGATAAAGTGTAATGTAAAACTAGTGCTATTAGAAAATTAATTTGAAACTAGTTGTGCAAATAGTAGAATTAGAAATCTAATTAAGCTTTGAGTGAAGTAGAAAACTAACCTTTATAGTTTGTTTTTTATATATGGAAAATTAGTAACACTTTTTAATCAAAGAAATTTAGCGATAAGTATTCTTACCATCCCTTCCATATACTAAATCTATAATTAAATTAGTTCGCGCACCAGATTCACCTGTACTTGGCGAAGGCATACCTCCTAATAAATCTTTTACTACCGATTCAATTAAATAAAAATGAACATTCTCAGGGAATGATTCTAAATATTTATTAATTCCATTGTTTGTTTCTAATGTAATCTCATCGGTTCCGAAGGATGAAAAACTTATAGTCCCCTTGGTCCCTGAAATTTTGAAGAGATCTTTTTCTTGTGATGGATGCGCGGCGAAATCCCATATACCTGTAATAACCACCCCTGAAACAGTAACAAATCTT
>CALDDL010000168.1 GCA_937936675.1 uncultured bacterium | reverse complement strand
GCATCAAAAAATACACCGTTTCGTTCAATCCTTGATGCTCTCGGAAATGGTGCAGGATTTTTATTGGCTCTATTTGTAATAGGCAGTATAAGAGAAATACTTGGTTCAAGAACTATCTTGGGATTTCAAGTGCTTCCTAATAGTTACGATCCGATGATTATAATGATTCTTCCTGCGGGTGCTTTTTTGACTTATGGTTTATTAATGGGGTTTTCTAATGCTTATGCAATTAGAAAAAATAGAAAGGCAGCAGAAACAAATATTTTCAAATATAAATTAGAACGTGAAAAATTAAATGCGACTGAGGTGTAAATGGAACTGATCATAATTTTTATCTCTGCATCGATTGTAAATAATTTTGTTCTCTCTTTATTCCTTGGCATCTGCCCATTTATTGGAGTATCGAATAAATTTTCTTCGGCTGTATCGATGGGTCTAGCTACTACATTCGTAATGGTGATTACGGCAATGGTTAGCTGGCTGCTTTATTTCAAATTATTGCTTCCTTTTCACCTGACTTTTTTACAGATACCATCATTTATTCTTGTTATTGCAGCATTGGTACAATTTGTTGAGATGGTAATTAAAAAAGTAAGTCAACCCCTATATAGAGCGCTTGGAATATTTCTACCATTGATTACAACAAACTGTGCGATACTCGGATTAGCATTGTTACTAGTAATGAGAGATTATAGTTTTGTAGAAAGTATAGTATTTGGATTAGGTTCGGGAGCGGGATTTATTTTAGCACTATCGATTATGGCGGGGATACGAGAAGAGCTTGAGTTAAGGGATGTACCAAAAGCTTTTCAAGGTGCACCTATTACATTGATAGTAGCAGGTATTTTAGCCCTTGCTTTTATGGGCTTTGCAGGAATGATTTAATCAAAATTTTTGTATGAGGTTTTAATATGGATATGACAATTATAATAGCAATAGCAACAATGGGAGGACTTGGATTTCTTTTTGCAGGCGGTCTCGCTATTGCAGATAAAAAACTTAGAGTAGAAGAGAATCCATTAATTGCTCAAGTCAATGAAATACTACCGAATGCAAATTGCGGCGGATGCGGATATGCAGGTTGTTATGATTTCGCTGTTAATTTAGTAGAAGGGAAGGCAAAAGTTAATGGCTGCCCGGTCGGAGGTAATGATGTGGCGCAGGAAGTGGCACTCTTAATGGGAGTGGATGCAGAAGCATCAATAAAAATAGTACCACGAATTTTATGCAGAGGCGGTAATAAAGAAGCAATTAAAAAAGCCGCAGAGTACTATGGACCGCTTAGCTGCAAAGCAATGGCATTAGTGGCAGGGGGACAGAAAGAATGCTCATACGGATGCCTAGGAGGCGGTGATTGCGTTAATGTGTGCACGTTCGGTGCTATGTTTATGAATGAAAATGGATTGCCGGAAGTTATTGAAGATTTATGTACTGGGTGCGGTATGTGCGCGAAAGCTTGTCCTAGAGATATAATCGAGATGCATCCAATTGATAGAGAAGTATTTGTTCTATGTAAAAATCATGATGATCCAAAACGTTCAAAAGAAGTTTGTGATGCTGCATGTATAGGATGCGGAATCTGTGCACGGAAGTCCGATGGAGGAGTCGAGATGGTTAATTTCCTCGGTATAATGCATTATGATAAACTTGATCCTGAAAAGATCCCGTTTGAAAAATGTTCAACAGGTGCTATTACCAGAATTCATAAAAATAGTATTAATTAAATGAGTGAATTACTGATTGAAGAAGGAATAGTCATTGCCTCTGAGAAAGGGTTTGCCGATATAGAGATATTAGATAGTGCTAATTGTGAAAAATGTTCTGCTAAAATTATCTGTAAGCCGGGCGATAGCGACAGGAAAAGAATAAAAGTAATCGATCCATATGATGTAATGGTAGGAGATTTTGTTAAGATTTCTATCGAAGGATTCCAGCTTGTTAAAGTATCTTTTTTGTTATATGGCGTGCCTTTAATTCTGCTTATTGCTTCTCTGTTAATTTTTCTTAATTACTTCTTAATGGATGAACTTACAGCATTTCTTTTTAGTATCGGGTTTACTGCAATTTATTTTTTTGTGGTTTATAAATTTAGAGGAAGTATATCTGAAGAGAAATTGCCTAAGATTATATCAGTCAAAAAAAACCTCAACCAAAGAAATAGCAGAGATGAAACCTATAACAGAAAATTGATGAGTTCAGAGAACTCAGAGTAAACAGAAAAGTAAAAATTAATTAAGTGTCCCGATTGCTCGTTATAGTTTTAAGAATTTTCTTTAATCTCAAAACTCATTTATACAAATTATTTTACAGATCTGGCTTTTTATAAAACAAAGGCTTAGCAAAAATCTTGCTAAGCCTTTTTGATTTTCTTACTTCATTAAAATCATTTTGTTTGTAAATCTCTTTCCTCCCGTTTCAAGCATGTAGAAATATATCCCCGTCGAAAATGACCTCCCATCAAACTTCACTTCATGCTTCCCCGATTCATAGTATCCTTCTGCTATGCTGAATACCTCTCTGCCTAGTATGTCATATATTAATAATTTCACATTCCCGCACTGTGGTAAACTAAACCTTATCGTTGTCTCCGGATTGAACGGATTTGGGTAGTTTGATATGCTTATTTCTTCACTCAATATTTTCGCTTCTGTTCCGATTTCAGGTTCCGGTCTTATTATTACCGCCTTCTTTCTGTCATAACTTTCACCCATTCCTTTTATTATTTCTATCTGTGTGGATAGGTCATCATCCGGGTATTTTGCTCTCAGTGTACTGAAATAATTTTCTGCATCTCTCTTATTCTCTGTAAATAGTATATATATACTTCCGAGTGTAAATAATGTGTTCTTTTCTATATCTTCATTCAGGTTATATTTTGTTAGAATTGAGTTGAGATTATTTATAGCTCCTGTGTATTCTTCGGCATTTATCATCTGATGTGCTTC
>CALDDL010000167.1 GCA_937936675.1 uncultured bacterium | reverse complement strand
AAGAACCTCTCCCTATTATCAAAGCAGATGCAAACGAAATTAATAGAGTATTCACAAATCTTATTAGCAATGCAATAAAGTATAATAAAGATAAAGGTAAAATTGATATCAATATTTCCCATTCCGGCAGCTATGTTTTAATACAGATTAGCGATAGCGGAATTGGGATGAAAACGGAAGAAAAAAATAGATTATTCCAGGAATTTTACAGAGCAAAAAATGAAAAGACTCGCGGGATCAGCGGTACTGGTCTCGGTCTTTCAATCGTAAAAAAAATAGTTGAATCTTATTATGGAAAAATAGAAGTCGAATCTGAATATGGTTCGGGTACGACATTTAAAATCCATTTTCCAATAAATACAAACTAAAAAGGGGAAATAACTATGGCTCTTATCGCTATTATCGATGATGATCCGGATATTCTCGATGCAAGCTCTTTGGTTCTTAAATCGAAGGGATTTGATGTCGTTACTGCAACTAATCCTGTCGATGGTTACCAAATTGTAACAGAAAGAAATCCAAATCTTATTATTCTTGACGTAATGATGGATGAACCCGATGACGGATTTTTCTTAGCTCAAAAGTTCAGAAAAAACGGAATCACTACTCCAATTTTAATGTACACTTCAGTATCAAAAGCCATTGGTTTGGAATTTGGTAAAAGTGAAATGGTGCCTGTCGATGATTTTGTCGAAAAACCGATCTCACCTGAAGAATTAGTCAAAAAAGTTGAAAGTTTATTGCAGAAAAAATAGGAGATAATTACATGCTTATTCTCGAAAAAAATGCAATGACTGAGGAAATTGAAAAATTAGTAGAGAAGTATGGTCCCGAGAGATCATCTTTACTCCCAATTCTTCAAGACATTCAACGAGATCATAAATCTATACCCGATTTTGCTCAACAAGAAGTAGCTCGCTTATTGGATATTCATCCGGTTGAAGTTTTTAGTGTCATTTCATTTTACTCATTCCTCAATACAGAACCTAAAGGTAAATTTATCGTTCGTCTATGCCAAACAATCACGTGTGATATAAAAGGTAAAGAACGCATTGCTCAAGCAATTGAAAGAGAACTTGGAATTACTTTTGGCGAAACAACAAAAGACAATAAATATACATTGGAATATGCGAACTGCCTCGGAATGTGCGATCAAGGTCCCGCTATGTTAATTAATGATATGGTGTATGCTAATCTGACACCCGAAAAAGCTGTTAAAATTCTTAAGGGGGTTAAATGATAATGGAAAAAACTAAAAGGGAAGGTTCAGTAATATTTTCTCAATATAAACGAGGCGAAGCAATTAAAGCCGCCTTGGAGAAAAAACGGGAAGATATCCTTCTTGAACTCCGTGAATCAAAAGTTAAAGGACGCGGCGGGGCAGGTTTTCCTACTGCAACAAAATGGATGGTAGTTGCCGCTTCTACTGCAGAAATAAAATATGTTATTTGTAACGCCGATGAAGGTGAGCCGGGTACTTTCAAAGATCGTGTGCTCTTGGTTGATTATCCTGAATTGGTTTTTGATGGTATGGTAGTAGCCGGATATACAATCGGTGCTTCGAGAGGTATCGTTTATCTTCGCGGTGAATATGAATACATTAGAAAACCATTGGAAGATTATTTGGAATCAATGAGAAATGATAATTTACTCGGGAAAAACATTCTCGGTAAAGAAGGTTTTAATTTCGATATAACTATCAGAATGGGCTCAGGTGCTTATGTATGCGGCGAAGAAACCGCATTAATCGAATCATTAGAAGGAAATAGAGG
>CALDDL010000166.1 GCA_937936675.1 uncultured bacterium | reverse complement strand
GCCCAGGAAATCCGATTTGTAAAAAGGGATTGCGTCCCACTTGGAATTAATTCTGAAAGTTCAGTTTCAGTTAAATTAAAGTGAGATATAAAAAATGCTCTTACATCCTTAACTGATGCTTCTTCTACACTAGAAAAAAATTTTAATAGCGGAAACATCATACTTTGGAAATCCGGAATAGCCATAAGCCCTCTTAATATTTATTATGTTGATTCAACAATTTTTATTTCTTCTTCGGTTAAACCGTATAGTTCATATACGAGATTATCAATCTGTCTATCAAGTGCACTACATTTCTTTTTTAAATAATCTTTTTAACTTTCAGTTTTAACATTTACTTCCTGTTTTTTAGATTCTAGAATCTGACTAACATTTTGAATTATTCTATCATATGATAATTTTTGATTTGGACTATTCATATCAATTTTCTTAATGGGAAGTTTTCCAAAGTATTGCTTAGTGCAAGTTATCCAACCACCACGGAATTTATTACTAATCTTTTTTAAGAACCAAAACAAGAGTTTTGAATTGACCAAACCAAGTATGAATAAGGGGTCATAATTTTCATTAACAATCGTGAGTGTAAATCCTCCGCTTGCCATCATGCAATAACTTATATCTTTAGGCAACAACGTAAATGAACCTCTCTCTGCAAGAAGTGGTATGAGAATATCTGCTTTCTCATGTAATTCCAGATTTCTGGGGGCACTATATGAAAACCACTCCTTAAATTGTTTTCTTCCTAATAACAACTTTTTATTACTGAGCAAATAAGAATATGCTTTAGGATAGATATTTTTTAATTCAGATTCTTGTATCACACGAAACTTTCCACTGAGGTTTTTATAAGGGAAAATAATTCTTTCGTGATGGGAAGTTTTGAAAGTATATCTATGAAAATCTGTAGAATATAGAGGCACCCGCAATATTGCTGGTTCTATTTCAACAATCTTTCTATCTCTTGTCAATAAAACACCGTCTTTTTCAGTAAGACAAAAAACATTATCATTGCCAGAGCTTGAACCCCTTGAAATAAAACTTGGAAGATTTAATAATTCATTGCTATCAAGAAATATCTTATTCTCTAATGATTCATTCTCTTGATTAAAGTGATGCCAAGATTTTGAAGTAAGTTTATTGTTCTCAATTAACAATTCAGTTGAGTCATTTATCAGATTCATTGCTTCTGGTTTCAAATACCTGAAAAAATCATTTTTTGATTTTTTCAAAAATAGAAGACATGTATAGGTGGTCACATTTTTAAATACTTGCAGATGTCCAAAGTCCACTAATTTATATAGAGCATTTTTATCATTAATGATTTTTCTTAATGTTTCGCCATAATCGGTTGTAAAGAATTTACTTGGAAGTATATAACCGACACTGCCATTTTCTTTGATGATATTCAAACTCCTTTCAACAAAAAGAACATATAAATCATAATTCCCTTTTTGAGCACTGTAATATCTTTCATTGAAATAATCAACTGATTTTGGTTCCAAACTTCTTAAGGTTTGCATCCTAACATAAGGTGGATTCCCAACAATAGCATCAAAGCCACCTTTCTTCATTACTTCTGGAAATGCATCTTCAAAATTCATCGGTCTTAATTTTAGTTCTTCTTCTCTGCTGAATAACTGTCCCTCCAATATATCCGTACCAATCAATGAATTTCCGCATATAATATTATTATTCAAGTTTGGAAGTAATTGTTCCTTGAACATCACCCACGTATCTTGTGCCGTTGCAGTAGTTTCGTCTTCTAATAATTTCAAATAAAGTGAAAGCTGAGTTACTTCCACTGCTTGAGAATCGAGATCAACTCCATAAACATTATTCGTGAGAATTTTCTGTTTCTGTTTTAATGAAAGTATCCATTTTTCATCTTGTAAATGGCATCCATCCTTTTTTGCCTGAGCAGGATTATCTTGATACCACTTGCTATGATATTCTAAAAGACGATCAAATACAGTTATCAAAAATGAACCACTGCCACAGGAGATATCAGCAAATCGTAATTTTGAAATTTCTGCCGGTGTTTTTCCTTCAATCATCTTTCCGACAGTATTATCAACTATGTAATTAACTATATATTGTGGTGTGTAATAAACTCCGCCCGCTTTTCTTACTTCGGGCTTTTCCTCAATCCTCACTCTTTTTTCGATAGCGATCACAACCTTGCCAAGGAATCTCTCATAAATTGATCCGAGTATGTGGATAGGAATTATATCAAAATTATAAGGGGAGTTTACATGCGAAAGTTCGTCGCAAATCTGAGTGAACGATTTATCTGAAGGCTCAATAAAACCTTCACTATCGACAAAATGCTTTTTGAAAACAACGCCATTATATTTTGCATCTAATTTTCTTGAAACATTTCTAAAATCTTTCCAAGCATTTTTTGATTTCCCAAAGACACTTACATAGTGTTCCGGCTCAATCTGCTTATCTTCGAGAAAACGAATAAATACTAACCGGTCAATAGTTCTCTGAGTCATCTCGGTAAGCTCACCGCTTTCCAAATTTGGGTTTGCTCTCTTAAATGACTTTGCAAGTGAATCTCTAATTTCATCTAATTCAATTAAAAATGCATCATCAATAGATTGGTAAAGCCCTTTATGAAGTCCTTTTTGCGCTGTCTTACCTTTTGGCTTAGGAAGACTCTCTGCGAATTTTTGCAAAGAATTATTTGCTACCGCCTCACGACTTATTAGCCAATATATTTCAGAAAATATTTCTTTATCTGTATAATCGCTATAATGATACTGCTTAATTTTATTATTTAGAATTGTTGTGATATCCGGTTTTAATCGGCAATCAATTATATGAAGTTCTTCAAAATCGAATAAGAAGGTTATTTCTGTTTGTGAGTTCCATCCATATCGGCAAGATTGGAAATAGTTATCTGCATTTAATAGGTTTCTCGATGGTTTCTTTGCTTCTAAATAAAACTTTACATCTCTGAAATTTGGCGCAATATAAAAAGCATAATCAGCTCTCTTCTGTGCTCTCTCTATCGATACACCTTTTTCAATTTTTAATTCCTGCTCGTAAGGATTTTTTTGTTCGTTATGATATACATCCCATCCGAGAGCATGAAAAAATTTATCAATAAAATCTTTTCTTACTTCTACTTCACTATATGAAGGAGATAAATATTTTGATTCGTTTTCTTTAAAATCTTGAACTAAGATTGAAACTTCTGCAAATGCACTTTCATATTTAGTCAAAAACGCCTCTACAATAGAAAATTAATTATCTAAATACGCTTTTTTATCCCATAATTACAAATAATTTTCTTTTCATACTCTCTTAATTATCACTATCGTCATATCGTCATTCTGTGGATAACCTTCGGTAAATTTACGCACATCTTTTACAATCATCGAGAGCATATCTTTAGCACTAAGTTTTCTATGCTTCTTTATAAATTCTATCAATTTCTCTTCCGAATATAATTGGCGTGTATTATTCATTG
>CALDDL010000165.1 GCA_937936675.1 uncultured bacterium | reverse complement strand
TAGAGACCGTAGTTGTTCATGATGTTGATCTCGAAGTTCTTAAACAAAGCAGACTTATTGGTACTACATTGAACTGGAATGATAGAAGGACAGACTTATATTAAAGCTCTTTTTCAATAAAAATAAAAGTATTATTGCCTTATTTATCTGTGGGCTGCTATGAGTATGCAGCCCGCTAATAAAATCTCAAATAATTATTTTAAAAGTATCATCTTTTTTACTTGTGAAAATTCACCTGCTGAAATTTTATAGAAATATATTCCAGAAGCCAATTTTGAAGCATCAAAATTGATAGAGTGTTTCCCGGCATCTTTTATTTCATTTACCAATTCTGCCACTTCAATTCCAAGAATATCAAAAACTTTGATATTGATTTTAGATTCATGAGATAATTGGTAATTTATGGATGTAACAGGATTAAACGGATTTGGATAGTTTTGGGAAAGATTAAAATCGGCAGGGATCGTTTGGTTGTCTTCTTCTATTCCGAGCAGAGTTGCATCATGGAAGGAGAAACCGGCATAAGTGCCAACCCAATAATTGCCATGCGAATCAATTAATAATGTCCTGCAAATATTTGTCCCGATACCAGAATTTGCTGTATTAATATTTTGCCAATTAGTACCATCATATTTGGTAATTCCATTTTGAGAGACAAACCAAACATTATCTTTATTATCGCAATAAACATAACGTATAAAATTTATTCCAATTCCGGAATTCTCCATTGTAAATTTTTCCCAAGTACCATCATTCTTAAATTTAAATGCCCCATTATTTCTATCTGCAATCCATATATTATTGTTTTTATCGATCTCAATGTTTTGTGAATAGAAAAAATTAGGAAGCGGTGAATTTTTGGAATCATAATTCGTTGTAATCCCGTTTTTAATAACCGAAAATCCTTTATTCGAAGCAGCATAGACAACACCATCGTTATCCACTGCAATATTATAAAACTGCGCATCAAAAATGCCGGAATTTGAATTTGTAAATTCTTGGCAGCTCAATGCCAATCCGTCAAATTTCATAATGCTCTTAAGACCGGCACACCAAATTACGTTATCTTGAGCAATGTCCAAATCAAAAAAGTGGTCATCTGGCATTCCTGAATTAATCTTATTAAATAATTCCCAATTTGTCCCATCATATCTTAATAGACCAAAATTTGTCGCTCCCCAAAGAACCCCGGTTTTATCGAATTTAATTCTATTGATGCTTAAAAAGTAATCGAAATATGATATATCATGATATCTCCAAATTCCATTACTTATTTGAGTTAAACCGTTATAAGTATTAATCCAGATATCGCCATTAGGTGCTTCAGTGCATTCACCACTAAAACTATACAATTCTGATTTGTTGCCAAGATTAATATGAGTCCACCCTGTTCCATTAAATTTATCGATTCCCTTAAGAGTTGATACATAGGTAAAATTATTTTTTGCTGCTAATATTGTATAGGTTTCTTGATGTGATAAACCGGAATTAGTTAAATCGCTTTGCGACCAATTAGAATTATCATAATAAATAATCCCATTAGAGGAAGTAATCCATTTATTATTATAGTCATCTACAATAATATTTTGAACACCTACAAATGAAATACCGGTATTTGAAACATCATAAATGGTTGCATTCGTCCCATCATATTTTATAATATTGCTTTTATATGTACCTCCTATCCAAAGGTTATTTTCATTATCAAAGGCAATAGTTTTGGCGCCAATATTAAAAGGTAGGAACGATTTGCCTTCTTCATATAAAGTCCATTTTCCGCCTTCTAACTTTGCTAAATACCCGCCATAAGAAATAACAATCCAAGGGATTCCGTTTTTATCGAAGGCAACTTTTGTAACAGCATCATACCTACCATTCCAATCTGATTTTGTATATGTAGTCCAATTGGTACCGCCATTAAATTTATTAAGTCCGAGAGAAGTACCTATCCAGAGATTGCCTAA